>JAVBRW010000021.1:0-5438 GCA_031547475.1 Planctomycetota bacterium | reverse complement strand
GGCCCGCCCGCCTTTAATGAGCGAAAGGGCGACGTAAACAGGGGTTCGTTTGCGAAACGCGGGCGCCCACAAGGGCCACCCCTACCAGCGATCGATGCGTTTGTTACGGCATTATTCTCGCCACTTCGCTTCCTTTATTTTCGGAGCCCATATCATGCGGGCAATCCTTCTCACCTTCGCCGCAATCGCATTATTCTCCATAGCCTCTTCCGCCCGGTCGCAGGAGCTTGACGACTTCGTCCCGCATCGTTTCGCCGTGGTGGTGAAGGAGGACGGCATTCCCTGGTTCGAGCGCATGCGCCAAGGCGTCGACGCTTTCGCCATCGCCACCGGGCACGAGGCGTTTCTCGTCGGCCCGTCCGCCGCGACGCCGGAGGCGCAGGTTGCCATTATCGAGGAGATGCTGGCCGACCAGGTGGACGCGCTGTGCATTGTCCCGGTGTCGCCGGCGGCATGCGAGGAAATTCTCGGCCGCGCCATGCGGGCGGGGATAAAAGTCATCGCCCACGACGCGGCCGGGCTCAAGAATTGCGACATCGTTCTCGAACCGTTCCCCAATGCCCGCGCCGCCGGCGCCGACGAGCTGACCGGCGGCTACCAGGATTGGGAAGGCGGCGGCGGCGCCTACGATCCGGGCGCTCTCGGCTACGCCATGCTGGCGGCGGCCGAAAAATTGGCTCGGGGCGAGCCGGTCGGCGCCGGCACGGACCTGGGCATCGACGGCTACCGGTTCCTGCACGCCGATCCGATGAATCCGAAAGTGCTGTACGGGAACGCATCGAAGCCGATCAACGCCGCGCCTCCGTATTGACGCATTCTCCGTGAAAGCACGACCATGCCCCCCATGCCCGAATCCTACGCTTTCCTCGACTGCGGCGATGGCCGCCGGCTCGAGCGTTTCGGTTCCGTCCTTGCCGTTCGCCCCGCTCCCGCCGCCGTGTTTCCGCCCGCGCTGGCGAAGGAAGAATGGGACGCCGCCGACCTGGCTTTCGACCGCCAATCCGGCTGGCGCGGCGCCGCGCCGAAAAACTGGCGCGTCCGCTTCGGTTCCGCCGTCATGAATCTTCGAACCGCCGCCGGCGGGCAGGTCGGCGTTTTTCCGGAGCACGATGCCGTGTGCCGAAAACTCGAATCCGCCCTCGCCCGGCGGCCGGCGCCAAAGGAGGGCTGGCGCGTTCTCAATCTGTTCGCCCACACCGGCCTCGCCACCCTCCGCCTTGCCGCCTTGCCCGGCATGGCGGAGATAGTCCATCTGGACGCCGCCCCCGCCGCCGTCCGCCAGGCGCGGGACAACGCCGTTGCATCAGGCCTCGTGCATGCCCGCATCCGCTGGGTGGTGGACGACGCGATGGAGTTTCTTGCGCGGGAAGCGCGGCGGGACAGGGAATACGACATTATCCTCGCCGATCCGCCCGCCTACGGCAGGAACAGGAAAACCGGCGGCGAATGGAGGCTGGAGCGCGATTTACTCGATCTTCTCCTATTCGCCGGACAGCTTTTGCGGTATGAAAGCGGGCTGTTTTGCCTCACCTGCCATCCGTCGGGCTGGAGCGCTTCGAGGGCGGAACGCGTTGTCAAAGCCGCGTTGCCCGCCTTCGCGCAGGTCAGGGCGGAGGAACTTTTCCTGCGGCCGGAATCGGGCGGGGATGCGTTGCCGGCGGGGTTGGTGGTGGTGGGGACTTCGAATTAAGAATTAAAAATTAAGAATGAATAATGGATGATTTAATGGGCTAATTGACAATAATTCTTTTCGCAATGCAATTCGCCAAGGATAATTGTTCATTAACTCATTAAATCATCCATTATTCATTCTTAATTTTTAATTCTTAATTCGTTCCCATCACGATCTTCTCCGCCTCCTCCGCCAACCGCTCCACCGCCCGTTCCGCCGCCACCTTTTCCACCACCCGCCCCTTGACGAACAGGTGCATGATCCCGCCGGCCGAGGCGATGCCGACGTCGGCGGCCTTGGCCTCGCCCGGGCCGTTCACTTCGCAGCCCATGACCGCGACTTCGATGGGAGCGTCGATATGGGCCAGGCGTTTTTCCACCTGGCGGACGAGGGAGGGGAGATCGACCCGGCAACGGCCGCAGGTGGGGCAGGACACGATGCGCACGCCTTTCCGCGACAGATCGAGGGATTTCAACAACTGGCGCCCCGCCTCGACCTCGCCCGCCAGGTCGCCGGTGAAACTGAAGCGGATGGTGTCGCCGATGCCGTCCAGGAGAAGGGAGCCTATGGCGGCGGCGGATTTGAGGAGCGACTCCTCCCGCGGCCCGGCGGCGGTGACGCCGAGGTGGAGAGGATAATCGGACTGCGAGGCGGCGATACGGTTGGCGACAACGGTGCCGGCGGCGGCGTTGGTCTTGAGGGACAGGACAATGTCCTTGAAATGCATCTCCTCCATCCTGGCCGCCCACGACAGTATTTCGTCGGCCATCAATTCAGGGAGGGAAACGGCGCCGCCGTCGATTCCCCGGCGGTGGAGGATGGAGCCGGAATTGCCGCCGATGCGGATGGGTATCTTTTTTTCGCCCGCCAGATCGACGACGCGTTCCAGACCGCCCGGCGCCATGTTGCCGGGGTTTATCCGCACCTTGGCGGCGCCCTCCCGGATGGCGGCCACGGTGGTGCGCCAGTCGAAATGGGTGTCGGCCACCAGCGGCAGGGGCGAGCGGGCGGCGATGCGGCCGAACCAGGCGGCCGAGTTGGCGCTGGGGACGGCGAGGCGGACGATGTCGGCGCCGAGTTTTTGGGCAAGGGCGATTTCACGGAGGTTCCCGTCCACGTCCTCGATGGGGGAGCGGGTCATGGTTTGCACGGTCACCGCCGCGCCGCCGCCCATGGGCACGCGGCCGACCATGACGCGCCGGGTCTTTCGGGTAAAGAGCATAGGAGGTTCCTTCCGGTTCGAATTTGCGTTTCGCCGACCAATCGATTATAATACTCTGTCCATCGCGGAACAGAACAATCAAAAATAAGTCGGAGGTTGCATGGCTGAAAATCAAACCGTTCCCGCCGCCCACGCGTCGTCGCGGAACATCGCCTCGATCCGGAGTCGGGCGCTGGGGCGCATTCCGTCGACATTGTCGGCGCTCAATTCCCCCGCGACCGAGGATCGCCGGGCCGCTTTGGCCGAGGCGGCGCAAAGCTTTGCCGGCGGCGTGGTGGTCAGGCCGCAGGAGACCGGCTGGGTCAACGTCCTCGCCCGCACCTTTTTCTCCTATTCGGCCGACAACTTTTCTCCCGCCCGCCTGGTGTGGGAGGCGGTCATCCGCGGGCTGTCCATCATCGGTTCGGCCGACAAGGACAACCTGGGCGCATTGGGCGAGATGCTCGGGGCCGGCGATGCCCTGGGGATCCGCGTCACCGTGTCCCTGGAGACGAAAGCGTACGCCAAATCGCACTGCGACGACGAGATCAACTGTCCGGGCGAGTCCGGCCTCGTGAAGGCGCTGGGCGTCGGTTTCACCGCCGTGCCGCCGCTGGACTGCGAGCACGGCGCCCTGATCGCCTCGCTCCCCAACCGGGCGAGCGAACGGAACCAGGCCATGATCGCGCGCCTCAACGCGAAGCTGGCGCCGGTGACAATCGATTACCAGGCCGATGTCCTGCCCCTCACCCCGGCCGGCAACGCGTCCATCGACCATGTCGTTCTCGCCTACATCAACAAGGCGAAAACCATTTTCACCGAGCTTCACGATCTGGCCGTGTTCTGGGCCGACGTTCTCGGCCGATCGCCCAATGACGCCGAATGCCTTTTGGGCGACGCGAACACGTTCACCGACCTGCTGTTCGACAAGCTGCTGCGCATGTATTCGGACGCCGAGTCCGACTCCCGCGTCATGGTTTATCCCGCCATCGCCGATTTTTTCAAGGCGGTGACCGCCTCCGGCGCCGTTCCCTGCCTGCACTGGCGCGACGGCTTGTCGCAGGCCGAATCGAATCCCGACCGGCTGCTGGACGACGCCATGGGCTGGGGCGCGCGGGCGGTGTCTTTGGCGCCGGACGCCAGTTGGAACCTGCCCGACGCCGAGGAAAAGCGCCGGAAGCTGGAGGCGTTGGCCGAACTGGTGCGGGCCGCCCGCGAGCGGAACCTGCCCTTGCTGGTCGGATCGCCCATGAGCGCGCCCCGGCAGAAATTCGTCGACTCGTTCGACGCGCCGGAGATATCGGCCTATTTCCGCGATTTCACCGATTCCGCCTTTTGGCTCTATGGCCACACGACGCTGGAGCGCGCCGCCGGCCTGGGCGTCATGAGCGAATGGGCACGGAAGCATTTCCGCGACGATCGGGCCGCCGCCAACGCGTTTTATCTCGAAGTGGGCAAAAAGGCCCGTCCGGGCAAGTCGACCCGCGTGCGCATCGCCAGCGTGGGGCAGGAAGCGACGCCGGGGGATGTTTTGAATGCGCTGTTGCCGGCGTAGCCTCCTGTTTGAGGACTTTTGGAGAAATCAAACGGCGGTTGGCCCGATTTTCTCCAAAAGTCCACTGTTTGAGGGAACCTCTAAATCGACAATTGCCTGCTCGACATGCGTTTTTCCCGCAATTCGCGCAAGCGTGCCGTTCTTTCGGCCAAATACGCCTCGAACGAGGCGAGCGAACGGTTCACCACCAGTTCGTCCGGGAAATCCAGGCGGCGGAGCAAATCCAGGGCCGGCTTCACCGAGCCCACCATCTCGTCGAAATGGGCGTCCGACGCCACCGAAACGCGGCAGCCGAGTTTTGCGCACAGCCCGACCATTTCCTCCACCCGCGCCCCGCTTCCCTTTCGGATAAGAAGGGAGTTGTTGTTGATTTCGATCAGCTTGCCCTGGGCCGCCGCTTCGCCGATCACCCGGTCGAACTCGCTCGGCGTGCGGCGATCGTCCAGGTGGCCGACGATGTCGACGTACGGCAGGCGGATGGCGGCGACGAAAGCGGCGGTGTTCTGCTCCGCCGTTCCCGGCTCCATGCACAAATCGTGCATGCTGGCTATGCAGAATTCGCTGAACAACAACGGCTTTTCCTCTATGTCCAGCCGGCCGGCGCAATCCATGATGTTGGCTTCCGCGCCGTAGTACACCCGCACGCCCTCGATCAGGGGCGGCAGCATTTTCTGCGCCGAAACCAGGAAAAAAGGCCCCGATCCCGGCATGGCGTGGCCGTGCTCGGTCAGGACCATGCCGGCCAGACCCTTTTTGCCGGCGGCGGCGGCATTTTCCCGAAGGGTCGACCAGGCGTGGCCGGAAAGAACCGTGTGGGTGTGGGTGTCGACGGCGATGGAATCGAGCATGGGGAGCCTTTGCATAAAGTGGGCGGAGGGAAAATGGCGATATCGAACGAAAGAGGCCAATCCGAATTAACAACTGGAGTTTTGCAAAATGGGGTTTTCCTGCGCGGCAGTGCCGGTTTATCCTGCCGTCCGTGTCAATCCCACTGGATTCCGGCTCAACTT
>JAVBRW010000359.1:0-9581 GCA_031547475.1 Planctomycetota bacterium | reverse complement strand
CAAGCTCGGCGAGGATCTGTCGCCCGACGACATGGACAAGGCGATGGAGGAAATGAACCGCCTCCAGGAGGAGATCGACGCCAAGGACGCCTGGGAAATCGACCGCGCCCTCGACATCGCCTCCGACGCCCTCGTCCTGCCCCCGGACGACGCCGACGTCAAGACGCTGTCCGGCGGCGAACGCCGGCGCGTGGCGCTGTGCAAGGCGCTCCTGGAAAAGCCGGATCTGCTGCTCCTCGACGAGCCGACCAACCACCTCGACGCCGAAACCATCACCTGGCTCGAGGATCAGCTCAGGGAGTACCACGGCACCGTCATCATCGTCACCCACGACCGCTATTTCCTCGACCACATCACCAAATGGATTCTCGAGCTGGAGAACGGGCGGGGCATACCGTACGAAGGCAATTATTCGTCCTGGCTCGATCAGAAGGCGGAGCGCCTGCGGCGCATCGAGAAAAAGGAAACCGATCGCCAGCGCCTCCTCAAGCGCGAGCGCGAATGGATCGGCGCCAGCCCGGCCGGCCGTTTGAAAAAGAGCCAGGCCCGCATCGAACGGTACGATCAGTTGATGAAGGAATCGTTCGAGCTGGACAAGGGCGACGTGCTTATCCAGATCCCGCCCGGGCCACGGCTCGGCGACAAGGTGCTCGAGTTCAAGAGCGTGACCAAAGGCTACGGCGGAACCGATCTGCTGAGCAGGACCACCTTCGATCTGCCGAAAGGCGCCATCGTCGGCATCATCGGCCCCAACGGCGCCGGCAAAACCACCATGTTCCGCATGATTGTCGGCCAGGAAAAGCCGGACGCCGGCGAGGTCGTCCTGGGCCCCACCGTCGTCCTGTCCCACGTCGACCAGCACCGGGACGCGTTGAACGACGACAAGTCGATTTTCGAGGAAATATCGGGCGGCATGGACGAAATAGAACTGGGCGGCAAGCGCATGAATTCGCGCGCCTATGTATCCCGCTTCAATTTCCGCGGCCCCCAGCAGCAGAAAAAGGTCGGCCAGCTTTCGGGCGGCGAACGCAACCGCGTCCACCTGGCGAAACTCCTGCGCACCGGCGGCAATTTGCTTCTCCTCGACGAGCCGACCAACGATCTGGACGTCAACACCATGCGCGTGCTGGAAGAGGCGCTGGCCAATTTCCCCGCCTGCGCCATGGTCATTTCCCACGACCGATTTTTCCTCGACCGCATTTGCACGCATTTGCTGATTTTCGAAGGCAACGGCGAGATCAAGTGGTTCAACGGCAATTTCCAGGCGTACGAGGAGCAGGTGCTCCGCGCCGGAGGCGGCGACCGGTTGGAACACCGGCGGAGCAAGTACAAGAGGCTGACGCTGCGATAAACGCGTCGTTCAGTGGTAGGGGCGGCCCTTGTGGCCGCCCGCGTTTCGCAAACGAAAGCCCTGTTCCGCGACCAATTCGTCAATGAAGCGCGGGCGGCCACGAGGGCCGCCCCTACCCCGGGTCGACATGTTTCAGGTTCCAGCCTCCCCCCGCCGCGCATAACAGTACACGCACCCGTGTCCGCACCGCATATCGTACGAACCGATGTCGGTGGACAATGTGCAGCCGCATTGCGCGCGCTGGCCATCGTCCCGGGGCAGGCCGCCGAGGGGCAGGGCGTAGAGTTTTTCGAACAGGGCGCCGTCGATGCAGTGCGCCTGCCTGACGCAGGGCAGTTCGAGCAATTCCGGCTGGCAGCACAGGCGGATAGGGGCCGGTTCGCCGGGCGGGAGCGGGAAAAATTCCTCGGCCAACAGGGCGACGATTTCCTTTTTCCGTTCCAGTTCGACCGCCGGCCAGGCCATGCCGGCGGCGGCGGCGCGGGCGACGGCGTGGCGGTACGGATCGGGAAAACTGACCGTCACCCCGTCCAATTGCCCCAGCGCCGACTCCAACCTGCCTTTCATCCGGCGGAAACGGTCAAGGAGATCGGGCGAAGGGATGACGGGATCGAAACGCCATTGCACCGCCCCATTCGGCAGGCGCGAGGCCAATTCGACCAAAGCATCCATCTGATCCGCCAGCGGCGGGACATGCGGTTCCCAGCGGCCGCCGGCGAGGCCGGTGACGGTGTATTGGACGATGGACGGCACGGAAACGGCGATGCGGGACAGATCGGGGTGGCGCGCGAGGTTCCGGATATCCTTGGTCCAGAAGACGATGGCTTCCAGCTTGCGGGAGCGCTTCACCCGGCCGGCCAGCTCGTCCGGGAAAAACGCCGGCATATCGGTGCGCCGCGAGGCGGAATAGATCATGATGCTCTCCGGGTTGTCGGGTTCGGCGGGCCCTTTGCCGAATCTTCCGGTAATCCACTTGCGCAAACCGCCACTATACATATCATTGTCCAAATGTTTTGTGCGCGTCAAATTATTTTATTTTCCGCAAATGGGGCGTTCGGCGGCTTGAATGCCCGGTTCGCGGATTTTTTTCCACCCCATCGAGAGGAACAAGAGTATGAGTCGCCGCACGTTTTTCGCTTCCGAAAGTGTTTCCAAGGGCCATCCCGACAAGGTCTGCGACCATGTCTCCGATGCCGTCCTCGACGCCATGCTGGCGCAGGATCCCAACTCCCGCGTGGCCTGTGAAACCATGGTCACCACCGGCCTGTGCATCCTGGCCGGAGAAATAACCTCGAACGCCCAGATCGACTTCCAGTCGCTCGTGAGGAACACCATCAGGGACATCGGCTACACCGACGCCAACTACGGCTTCGACTACAAGACCTGCGGCGTCATGATCGCGTTGGACAAGCAGTCGGCCGACATCGCCATGGGCGTCAAGGAAACGCTGTCCGAGGACCAGGGCGCCGGCGACCAGGGCATGATGTTCGGCTACGCCGTCAACGAAACGCAGGAGCTCATGCCGCTCCCCATCCACCTCGCGCACCAGTTGATGCGCGCCGTCACCGCCGCCCGCGAAATCGGGGAGGTCAAGTATCTCCGCCCCGACGCCAAGAGCCAGGTGGTGGTCGAGTACGAGGGCCGGAAACCGTGCCGCGTGCACACCGTCCTCATCTCCACCCAGCACGATCCGGAAGCGTCGCACGACCGCATCTACTCCGACATGGTCGAGCTCGCCAAGCGCACCATCCCGTCCGAGTACCTGGACAAGGAAACCATTTTCCACGTCAACCCGACCGGCCGTTTCGTCATCGGCGGACCCCACGGCGATGCCGGCCTGACCGGCCGCAAAATCATCGTCGACTCCTACGGCGGACGCGGCCGCCACGGCGGCGGCGCCTTCTCCGGCAAGGATCCGTCCAAGGTCGACCGTTCCGCCGCCTACGCCGCCCGCTGGGTTGCCAAGAACGTGGTCGCGGCCGGACTGGCCGACGAGTGCGAGGTCCAGGTGTCCTACGCCATCGGCGTCGCCAAGCCGCTGTCGATGAACGTCAACACCTTCGGCAGCAACAAGATTTCCGAGGCGAAGATCGACGAGCTGGTCAACAGGCATTTCGATCTGCGCCCGTCCGCCATCATCCGCCAACTCGATCTGCTGAAGCCTCGCTACCTCAAGACCGCCTCCCTCGGCCACTTCGGCCGCAACGAGCCGGAATTCACCTGGGAGCGCGTGCAGAAGGCGGACATCCTCCGGAAAGAGGCGGGAATCTGCTAAAACTATTTAATTCACGATTCACGATTCACAATTCACAATTGAACCGCCAGGGAAAACGACAGGATTTGAGTGAGCGGTAAAATAATCGTGAATTGTGAATCGTGCATTGCGAATTGCACTTTTGAAGGGAGAGCGTCATGAAGGAAAAGGTCGAACAATCCATTGAAGGCATCCGCCTTTTGCTGCAAGGGCATGGCGGCGACATAAAGCTGGTCTCCATAGACGAAGCCGCCGGCGTGGTGACGGTGGCGCTGCAGGGCGCCTGCGTCGGCTGCCCGCACGCGGCGCAGACGTTGAAGATGGGCGTCGAGGCCAAGCTGATGGAGGACGTGCCGGAAGTGAAGGAAGTCAAAGCGGTCGATATGTAGAAGCGCAAACCTTTAGCGGTTCCTTTTACCGGACCGGGGACGACTCCACATGCCCGAAGCCCGCGAACCCATAGCCATAATTTCCGATGTGCACGCGAATCTTGAAGCCCTGACCGCGGTTATCGACGATGTCCGCGGCCAGGGTGTCAGGACCATCTACAATCTCGGCGACACGGTCGGCTATGGTCCGGATCCGGCCGCCTGCATCGATCTGGTCGACGCCGCCTGCGCCGTCAACCTGTGCGGCAACCACGACTACGCCGTGCTGTTCGACGCCGAAGGTTTCAACCCCATAGCCAAGAAGTCGGTCGAATACCACCGCCTCCTTCTCGAGCCGACCGAGGAAAATGACGACTCGGAAATGGCGCGGCGCTGGGGTTGGCTCTCGAACCTGGAGCCGATGCACGAAGGCCCCGCCTTCGAGGCGATGCACGGCTCTCCCCGCCAGCCCATCACCGAATACGTTCTTCCGTCCGATCCGGAAATGGATCCGATAAAAATTTCCGACATTTTCTCCGCCATGAGCCATCATATAGCGTTTGTCGGGCATACGCACTTTCCCGGCATACTCGAGGAACACAACGAAGCGTTTCTCATGCTTTCCGCCATCGGCAACCAGTACACCATCGACGACCACCGCCGGGCCATCATAAACGTCGGCTCCATCGGCCAGCCGCGCGATCGCAATCCCCGGAGCTGCTACATAATTTATAATGGAAAAACGGTGAATTACCGACGGGTCGAGTACGATGTGGAGAAAACGGTGCAGAAGATTCTCGCCCTTCCCGACATCCACCCCGCCAGCGGTTTGCGCTTGCGGGACGGCCGATAAAAACGCCGGAAAAAGTCAAAAGAACTTGCATTCCACCCCCCAATTTCCGATAATTTACCCGCGCGGCGGCATTTTAAATCCCATGCCCGTTGAAGGATACACGGCGTCGTTAACGACGCCGTCTTATTGTTATGGAACTGCGAGGTGAACAAATGAAAAGAGTCGTCATTGTTTTGTTGCTGGCCGCGATTGCCGGCGTCGCCTATTACCGATACGGCATTCCGAACGCGCCAACCCAGGCGGCGGACACCGCCAAGCCGGCGGCCGAAGCGCCGCTTCCCGAGGTCGGCGTGGTGACGCTGGTCCCCGAAGAGGCTATTATCACCCAGGAACTGAACGGGCGCGTCACGCCCTACCTGATTGCCGAAGTCAGGCCGCAGGTCCACGGCATTGTCCTGAAGCGCCTGTTCGACGAGGGCGCCGACGTCGAGGAGGACGAACCGCTCTACCAGATTGACCCGTCTAGGTACGATGCCGAGTACAACCGTGCCCTGGCCGCGTTGGCCAAGGCCAGGGCCAACGTCAGCCTGGCCGAGGCCAAGCTGGCCCGCTACGACCGGCTCATCGCCGCCAAGGCGGTCAATCAGCAGGAATTCGACGAAGTCGAGGCTGCCAGCCAGCAGGCGCGGGCCGAGGTGATCATCGCCGAGGCGGAGGTCAGGATTGCCAAAATCAACCTCGATTACGCCAAGGTGCTGTCCCCCATCAAGGGGCGCATCGGCAAGTCGAACGTCACCCAGGGCGCATTGGTCACCGCCAGCCAGACGGAACCGCTGGCGGTGGTGCAGCAGCTCGACCCCATCTACGTCGACGTTACCCAGCCCATCTCCTGGATGATGAACCTGAAGGAGGACATGCAGGCCGGGCTTCTCCAGAACACCGGCGAAAGCCATGCCGAAATGCGGCTGCTTCTCGACAACGGGACGGTGTACAACCAGCGCGGCAAGCTGCTGTTCGCCGACATTACGGTCGATCAGACCACCGGTTCGATAAGCCTGCGGGCCGAATTCCCCAACCCCAACCACACGCTGCTTCCCGGCATGTACGTGGTCGCGCTCCTCGACGTCGCGCAGAAGCAGGACGCCATCACCATTCCCCAGCGCACGCTGATGCGCGAGGCCGACGGCAGCGCCTTCGTCATGGTGGTCGGGCCGGACGGCACGGTGGAAAAGCGCAAAGTCACCACCGTCCGCACCATCGGCGACAAGTGGCTCATCGGCGACGGCCTGAAGGGCGGCGAACAGCTGGTGGTCGACGGCATCCAGCGCATCCATTTCGTGCCCGACGCGCCTCCGCCGAGGGTCAAGCCGGTGCCGGTCAAACTTTGAGCAACTATCCATAAACCAGGACATTCACCTCATGGCCAAATTCTTCATCAACCGCCCCATCTTCGCCTGGGTCGTCGCCATCGTCATGATGCTGGCGGGCGGCATATGCATTACCCGGCTTCCCATCTCCCAGTATCCCGACATCGCGCTTCCGCAGGTGGTCGTCAGCGCCACCTACCCCGGCGCCTCGGCCGAAACCATGTCCAACACCGTCACCCAGGTGATTGAACAGAACATGAACGGCATCGACAACCTGCTCTACATGTCGTCGGAAAGCCAGTCGGCAGGCAACATGTCCCTGACCCTTACCTTCGAGGCCGGCACCAACCCGGACATCGCGCAGGTCCAGGTGCAGAACAAGCTGCAGCTCGCCACGCCCCAGCTTCCCCAGGAGGTGCAGCGGCAGGGCCTGCAGGTCGAGAAATCCACATCCACTTTTCTCCTGGTGGTCGGCTTCGTCTCCCGCGACGGCAGCATGTCGGAGGCGGACATTTCCGACTACCTCAACACCTATCTCAAGGACGCCATGGCCCGGCTGGAGGGGGTGGGCGAGATAGAGGTGTTCGGCGCCAACCGCGCCATGCGCATCTGGGTCGATCCGGTCAAACTGTCCAACTACAGCCTGACCATCGCCGATATCGAGGCGGTCATGTTGAGCCAGAACATGCAGGTATCGTCCGGCCAGCTGGGCGGCATGCCGCAGTCGAAGGGCCAGCAGCTCAACGCCACCGTCATCGCCCAGTCGCAGTTGCAGACGGCCGAGGAGTTCGAAAACATCTTCATCCGCGTCAATCAGGACGGATCCGCCCTGAAAATGAAAGACATCGCCCGGGTCGAGCTGGGCCAGGACGACTATTCCACCACCGCCCGCTTCAACGGCCAGCCCGCCGCCGGCGCCGGCGTCAAGCTGGCCACCGGCGCCAACGCGTTGAGCACCGCCGACGGCGTCAAAGCGTTCCTCGAGCGCCAGCGCCAGTTCTTCCCGCCCGGCTTCGATTACGAATTTCCCTACGACACCACCCCCTTCGTCGCCCTTTCCATCCAGGAGGTGGTGAAAACGCTTATCGAGGCGATCGTCCTGGTCGTGCTGATTCTCTACCTGTTCCTGCAGAATTTCCGCACCACCCTCATCCCCTCCATCGCCGTGCCGGTGGTGCTCCTGGCCACCTTCGCCGTGCTGGCCGTCTTCGGCTTCACCATCAACACCATGACCATGCTCGGCATGGTCCTGGCCATCGGCATGCTGGTCGACGACGCCATCGTCGTGGTGGAAAACGTCGAGCGGCTCATCCGCGAGGAAAAACTCGGCCCCAAGGAGGCGGCAATCAAATCGATGGACCAGCTCACCGGCGCCCTGATCGGCACCGCGCTCGTCCTGGTGGCGGTGTTCCTGCCGATGGCGTTCTTCGGCGGTTCGACCGGCGTCATCTATCGCCAGTTCTCCATCACCATCTCGGCCACCATGACCCTGTCCATCATCGTCGCCATTGTCCTCACCCCGGCCCTGTGCGCCACCATGCTGCGGGCGGAGGATTTCGAGGGCGGGGAAAAGACCACCGGCTTTTTCGGCTGGTACAACCGCTGGTTCGGCAAATGCGTCCGGGTCTACGAAGGTTTTGTCGGCCACATGATTGCCCGCTGGATCCGCTATTTCCTGATGTATGCGGCAATTGTCGCGGCCATGATTTTCGCGTTCCGCGAAATTCCCGGCGCCTTTCTCCCGGACGAGGACCAGGGCGTGATGATGGTCGAGGTCCAGCTCCCCACCGGCGCCACCCTCGACCGCACCAAGGCGGTGATGGAACAGGTCGACAAGTATTTCCGCCAGCAGGAGCCGGAGGCGGTCGAGTCGGTGTTCTATGTCTGCGGCTTCAGCTTTTCCGGCCAGGGGCAGAATTCCGCCCTGTCCTTCGTCCGCCTCAAGGGTTGGGACCAGAGGGCGAAGCCGGGCTGGTTCGCCAGGCTGAAACAGCGCTTTTCCGGCGACAAGGCCGCTCCGGCCAAGGATCTGTCGGTGAAGGCTGTGCAGGGCCGCGCGTTCAGGCAATTGTCGCAGATACGCGACGCGCAGATTTATCCCATGGTGCCGCCGGCGGTCATCGAGCTCGGTTTCGCCACCGGTTTCGATCTCCAACTCCAGGACATGGCCAATCTCGGCCACGCCAGGCTGATGCAGGCCCGCGACAAGTTCGTCGCCCTCGCCAACAGTCGGGAATATGCCGGCCGGCTCAAGTCCGGAACCGTCCGCCCCAACGGCAAGAACGACGCGCCGCAGTACAAGATTGAAGTCGACCAGGCCATGGCCTACTCGTTCGGCGTCTCCCTCGCCGACATCCACGACATGCTGCAGAAAGGCTGGGGCGGCGGCTATATCAACGATTTCATGGACAAGGGAAGAATCAAGAAGGTGTACATGCAGGCCGAAGCCAAGGCGCGCATGCTTCCCGAGGATTTCGACAAATGGTATATCCGGAACCAGACGGGCAAGATGGTGCCGTTCGGCTCCCTGATCAAGCGTTCGTGGATTTACGGTTCTCCCCGTCTCGAGCGCTACAACGGCCTTCCGGCCACCGAGATCATGGGCGAGCCGGCCGGCGGCGTCAGCACCGGCCAGGCGATGGCCACCTGCCAGGAGATTATGCAAAAGCTCGATCCCGGCATCGGCCTGTCCTGGACCGGCCTGTCCTACCAGGAGGAGCAATCCGGTTCGCAGACGGGGGCGCTGTACACCCTGTCCCTCATCGCCATATTCCTGTTCCTGGCGGCATTGTACGAAAGCTGGACCGTGCCTCTCGTCATCCTGCTTGTCATCCCCATCGGCATTCTCGGGGTGGAGTTGGCGGCCCTCATGTACAAGCTGTCGAACGACGTCTATTTCCAGGTTGGCTTCCTCACCATCATCGGCCTGGCGGCCAAGAACGCCATCCTGATCGTCGAATTCGCCAAAGAGCTGCACGAGGCGCACGGCCGCACGGTTGTCGAAGCCACCCTGGAGGCGTGCCGCCTCCGCTTCCGCCCGATCATGATGACGGTGCTGACCTTCATCCTGGGCGTCATGCCCCTGGCCATCGCGGCCGGGGCCGGCTCGGGCGCGCAGAACGCCATCGGCATCGGCATCGTCGGCGGCATGGTGACCAACACCTTCCTCGGCATTTTCTTCGTTCCCCTTTTCTTCGTCCTGGTGGTGTGGGTTTTCAAGGGCAGGGGGGAGAAGACAAAGCAATGAACAATTAACAATGAACAATGGCGATTTATAGATTCCGTCATCGTAAATGGTAGTCCGGGTTGCGGGTGTAGCGATTGCCTGCACCGAATTATCCCGGCACAAGATCCCGTTTTTCGCCCGGGTCGGCGTTTTGGACGCCGGGATGACGTTTTGGGTTTGCGCGGCGCCTTCGATGCGGAGACGCGTCTCCGCATCGAAGGC
>JAVBRW010000252.1:0-7168 GCA_031547475.1 Planctomycetota bacterium | reverse complement strand
GGCCCGGGCGAGCTGTTCGTCGCCATCGACGGCCTGAACCAGGACGGCCACCGTTTCGTCCGCTTCGCCGGCAACGCCGGGGCGGTCGCGGCGCTGGTCGAGAAAAAGCCGCACGATTCCGGGAAGCTCCCCCTGATCATCGTCAACAACTCGCTGGCCGCGCTCGGGCGCATGGCCAACGGCTACCGCTGGCACCCGCCGCTCATTCCCTGGGTCGCGGTCACCGGCTCCAACGGCAAAACCACCACCCGCGAACTCCTGTCCCTCATCCTGTCCGCCAAATGGAAAGTGCGGACGTCGAAGCGCAACTGGAACAATTTCATCGGCCTTCCCCTGTCCATGCTCGGCGAGCCCGCCGACGCCGGCGTCGCCGTCATGGAAATGGGCACCAGCCATCCCGGCGAAATCGCCAAGCTCAGGGAAATCTGCGTCCCCACCGTCGGCGTCGTCACCTCGACGGGCGACTCGCACCTCGAAGGTTTCGGCACCAGCATGGCGGTGGCGCGGGAAAAATCGGACATTTTCGGCTGGCTGCCGCCGGACGGCCTGGCCATCTATCCGGCCGACGATCCGCACGCCGACATCCTCGGCGCCGCCGTTCCCCACGCCCGCGCCACCTTCTCCACCTCGGACTTCCCGGCCGATCTCGTCGCCAAGGACGTCAGGGTGACGGAGCGCGGAAGCGAGTTCACCGCCGGCGGCGTCAGGGTCATGCTGCCCCTTTTGGGCCGGCACAACATCGGCAACTGCCTCGCCGCCATGCTGGCCGGCCGCCATCTCGGCGTCGGTTTCGCCGAAGCCGCCCGGGCGGTTGCGCAGGCCAGGCCGGTCGCCGGCCGGCTCCAGGTCACCAACACGCCGGCCCGGTTGGCCGTCATCAACGACTCCTACAACGCCAACCCGGATTCGGTCATGGCCGCCCTGGAGGTGCTGGCCGAGCTGCCCAACGGCCGCAAAATCGCCGTGTTCGGCGACATGATGGAACTCGGCGCCGACAGCCGCCGCCTGCACCGGGAAATCGGCCTCGCCGCCGGCATGATGGATTTGGACGCCCTGTTCGTCACCGGCCCCGAAACCACCGCCATGGCCGAGGCGGCGCAGGTCAACGCCCGCATCGTCGTCCGCCACTTTCCCTCGGTCGAGGCGTTGTGGATGACGCTGAAGGATTTCCTGAAGCCCGGCGATCAGGTGCTGGTCAAGGGCTCCCGCGGCATGCTGATGGAGCGGATTGTCAACCAGCTTCTCGACTGGTTCCCGTAGGAAGGGGCAGGCGGTCCGAATGAGTGAAAGTGTGCTGTACAGCCTTTTCGAATTAAGAATTGATAATTAAGAATGAATAATGAATGATCTAATTATTAATTAGCTAATTAACTCATTCATTATTCATTCTTAATTATCAATTCTTAATTCGAAAAGGAATGACAACAATTATTGCCCCATAACATCGCACCCATGGAGATCCCCCTTGCTCCGCTACCTCGCCCTCGCCGGCGACTGGTTCGGCCCTTTGAGAGTGTTCGAAAGCCTGACCGTCCGCGCCTCGCTCGCCGTCCTTGTCTCCTTTCTCCTCGCCCTGGTGTTCGGGCCCATTTTCATCCGCCGCATGACCGCCCGGCGCGCCGTCGAGGACGTCGACAAGCCGGACGCCGCCAAGTTGCATGAATTGCACGGCGGCAAGAAAGGCACCCCGACCATGGGCGGCGTCTTCCTGGTCGCCGCCGTTTCCCTGACCGTTTTCCTGCTGTGCGATCCGACCAACATGCTGGTGTGGGTGGGGCAGTTCGTTTTCCTCGCCTTCGCCGGGCTCGGATTCGTCGACGATTACTGGAAGCTGCGGGGTTGGGGCAAAAAGGGCCTGATCAAGCGGCACAAATTCGCCGGCGAAACGCTTATCGCCCTGGCGACGGTCTGCCTCCTCGCCTGGGGCGCCTCGGCCGGCCGCTTCGGCATGACGCCGCAGCCCAAGGCGGATCGGGAAGCCGATTTCGAGCAGGTCACGACGGACAAGAACATCATCTCCCCAACCAAGCTGGTCATTCCCTTCACCAAGTGGAGCTCGACCGGACCGGATCTCGGCATTTTCTACTGGCTGTTCGCCGCCCTCGTCATCATCGCCTGCTCGAACGCGGTCAACCTGACGGACGGCCTGGACGGCCTCGCCACCGGCTGTACCGCCATGGTGGCGGCGACCTATTCCGGCCTCGCCTATATCGCCGGCAATTCCATGCTGTGCGCGTTTTTCCGCATACCCATGGTGCCGGGATCGGGCGAACTGTTCGTGTTCGGCGCCGCCCTGTTCGGCGGGCTGTTCGGCTTTCTCTGGTACAACGCCAACCCCGCCCGCGTTTTCATGGGCGACACCGGCAGCCTCGCCCTCGGCGCCGCCCTGGCGTACCTGGCCATCGCCACCAAGCAGGAGCTGACCCTGATCGTCGCCGGCGGCATATTCGTGTTCGAAGCGCTGTCCGTCATTCTCCAGGTCGGCAGCTTCCGCCTGTTCGGCCGCCGCCTGTTCAAAATCGCCCCGTTCCACCACCATCTCGAATACAGCGGCTGGAAGGAAAACCATGTCGTGGTGAGATTGTGGATTCTCGGCGCAATCCTGTCGATAATATCCATGGGTCTTCTGAAGATGCATTAATACGCCGCCGCACCCATTGGAGAACACGTGATCGACCGCACACCCGAAGAAGCCGCCGACCTGGCCAGGGCGCTTGCCTGGCACAGGGCGCGTTTATTGATGATTGTGTCCTCCCTCACCGGATTCGGCATCATCATGGTCTATTCCGCCAGCGCCGTCCGGGCCGCCCGGGGCGGCGGCTGGGAAATGTCCTACGCCTGGAACCAGATTTCCTGGCTCGGGGTGGCGCTGGTCGCGCTGGCGCTGTTCTCGACCGTTTCCTACCGGGTTTGGGTGAAATTCCGGTACCTCATCCTGCTCGCGAGTTACGGCCTTCTCGCGGTTGTTTTGACCCCGCTCGGAACCCAGGTCAACGGCGCCAACCGCTGGCTCCGCTTCAGTTCGTTCAACGTCCAGCCTTCCGAACTCGCCAAAATCGGCATGGTGGTGGCATTGGCCGCGTTTCTTTCCCGCGTGCCGGACGGCAGGCCGCGCTTTTTCCGCCACGTCATCCCCCTGTGTTTTTTCTGCGCCATCGCGGTCGGGCTGATCGGGCTCGAGCCCGATTTCGGCACCGCCGCCCTGGTAGCGTGCGCCCTCGGCGCCCTGATGATCGCGGGCGGGGTGCGGATTTGGCAATTGTTCATCCTGGCGGCGCCGGTCATTCCCCCGGCCGCCTGGTACGGCTACAGCCATTTCGACTATATCGAAAAGCGCATCCACACCTGGCTGGTCGGCGACGCTTTCCACACCAACGTCTCCAAGCTGGCAATCGGTTCCGGCGGCGTGTGGGGAATGGGCATCGGGCAGGGGCCGGCGAAGCTGGACTACCTTCCCGAGGCGCACACCGATTTCATCTTCGCCATGATCGGGCAGGAGACGGGATTGATTGGGGCCTTGTCCCTGGTTGTATTATTTACTATACTAGTCTGGCAAGGCATGGCCATCGCCCGAAACGCGCCCGACCGTTTCGGTTCCCTTCTCGCCTACGGCATAACCGCCGTCATCGGGGGTCAGGCCATGTTCAACATGGGCGTGGTCACCGGCATGTTGCCGCCCAAGGGAATTTCGCTTCCCTTTGTCTCGTTCGGCGGATCCGGCTTGGTGGTGTTTTATTCGATGGTGGGGCTGATGGTGTCCATCACCCGGGGCGTGCGCATGCCCGAACCGGTTCCGAAGGACGAAGCGGCCCGAAAATACAAACCCATTCCGGCGTTTATCATGGCCGGACACGGGCGGGAGGAAGCGAGGACATGAGGATTTGGCTGGCCGGAGGCGGGACGGGTGGACATTTGTGTCCCGGCATGGCGCTGGCGGACGAGCTGAAGCAGTTGCGCCCCGATGTCGAGGTGGGCTTTCTCGGCACCAACGAGGGCCTCGATCGGGAACTCCTCTGGGGCAGCGGCTATCGGCTGGAACTGCTGGCCGCCGGCCGGGGATCGCCCCTGTCGTGGCGGAAGCCGGCCAACGCGCCCCGCTTCGCCCTCGCCCTCTACCAGGCCTGGCGCCTGTTCCGGCGCGAACCCCCGGATGTGGTGGTCGCCCTCGGCGGATTCGCCGCCGCCGCGCCCGGCATCACGGCCAGGCTGTTGAAAATCCCGCTGGTCATCCTCGAACAGAACACCGTTCCCGGCCGGGTCAACCGATTGCTGTCGGGTTGGGCCATCGAGATTTTCTCCCAGTTCGAGGAGGCGCGGCACTTTTTCCGGCAATCGCCCGCCGTGTTCGTCCATAGCGGTTCCCCGCTGCGGGGGCCGTTCCTCCGCCTGTGCGCCGAGCCGCCGTGCGAAGGCGACGCCCTCCTGGTCATGGGCGGAAGCCAGGGCGCCAAGCGGCTGAACGAAATCGTCGCCGGCGCCGCCCGCCGCATCGTCGGCGAAACCGGCTGCAAGCTTATCCACGTCGCCGGCCCCGCCCACGAGGCGGAAATCCGCTCGTTCTACCATCGCGCCGGCGTCCAGGCCGAAGTCTACGGCTTCTACAACAACATGGACGACCTCTATCGCCGTTCGCGCCTGGTCGTGGCCCGGTCCGGCGCCATCAGCCTGGCCGAACTGGCCGCCGCCGGCCTGCCCGCCGTCCTGGTGCCGCTGCCGTCGGCCATGGACGATCACCAGCGCCTGAACGCTTTGTCCCTTTCCGCCGCCGGCGCCGCCGTGTCGTACGAGGAGACGAAAGCGTCGACCGACACTTTCGCGCCGCTCGTCGTGTCCCTCTGGCGCGACGAAACGCGCCGCCACGCCATGGCGTGGGAGATGCGCCGCACCGCCCGGCCCGATTCGGGGAAGGAGATCGCCGAGGCGATCATCGCGCTGGCGGAACGGAAAACGTAAAACCGAATTCACAATTCACGATTCACAATTCACAATTTGCCCTGCGGGCTGTTGCTTCCGGCCTGAAAATGCATACCATTGCCGTAAATCATTCGCGCTGTGCAGATGAAACGGAAAATTGTGAATCGTGAATTGTGAATTGTGAATTATGAATTCTACCCTGAGCCAACCCGAATTTCTCCCCACCACCCGCGAGGAAATGAACGCTCTCGGCTGGGATGAACTGGACATCCTTCTCGTCTCCGGCGACGCCTACGTCGACAGCCATTCCTTCGGCACCAGCCTGCTCGGCCGCTGGCTGGTGGCGCACGGCTACCGCGCCGGCATCGTCGCCCAGCCCGGCTGGGAAAAGGCCGACGACGTTTCCCGCATGGGGCGGCCGCGCCTGTTCGCGGGCGTGTCGGCCGGATCGGTCGATTCCCTCATCGCCCACTACACCGCCTTCCGCAAGAAAAGAAGCCAGGACGCCTACAGCCCGGGCGGCGCCATCGATCTGCGGCCGAACCGCGCCAGCATCGTTTACACCGGATTGCTGCGGCAGGCGTTCCCCGGCCTGCCGGTGGTGATCGGCGGCATCGAAGCGTCGTTGCGGCGCGCGTCCCATTACGATTTCTGGGCGGACGCGCTACGCCGGTCGATTCTTCTCGACAGCAAGGCCGACGCCATCCTCTACGGCATGGCGGAAAAATCCGTGCTCGAACTGGCCGAACTGTTCTCGTCCGGCGCATCCCGCCAGCGGCCGGCCGCCGCCATCGCCCAGGCGCGGCCGAAGGGCGTCGCCTACGCCGTTCCGCCGGACGGCCTGCCCGCCGACGCCGAGGAATTGCCGTCGCACGAAGCCATCCAGGCCGACCCTCCGCTCCTCATAAAGGCGACCATGGCGTTCGAGCGCCAGATGCTGCAAGGGAAGCCGTGCCTGGCGCAGCGTTCGGGCGGCCGCGTCATCGTGTTCGAGCCGCCGGCCGAGCCGCTGTCGCAGAAGGAAATGGACGCCCTCTACCGCCTTCCCTTCACCCGCCGCGCCCACCCTTCGTACAGCGAACCGGTGCCGGCCGTGGCCATGCTGGAGGGGAGCGTCACCTCGCACCGGGGTTGCGGCGGCGGCTGTTCGTTCTGTTCCCTCGCCAGCCACCAGGGCAGGCAAATCCAGTCGCGGAGCGCCGCCTCCGTCCTGGCCGAAATCGCCGAGATGGCGAAAAGCCCGGACTGGAAAGGATCCGTCACCGACATCGGCGGCCCGACCTCGAACATGTGGAACGCGCATTGCGAAGGCGAGCCGGCCGAATGCAAGCGGGAAAGCTGCCTGTATCCGAAACGCTGCCGCCACTTCAAGGCCGATCAGGCCGGGCAGGTCGATCTGCTCCGCCGGGCCGGCGAGGTGAAGGGCGTCAACCACGTCAGGGTGGCGAGCGGGGTCAGGCACGATCTGGCGATGGAATCGGACGAATACATGAGCGCGCTGGTGAAGGATTTCACCGGCGGTCAGTTGAAAATAGCGCCCGAGCACGTGGCGGAAAAGGTGCTCCGCCTTATGCGGAAACCGGCCGTCAAGACGTGGGAAGCGTTCCTCAAGGCGTTCGACAAGCTGTCGGCCGAGGCCGGCAAGGAACAGTATGTCATTCCCTACCTGATGAGCGCCTTTCCCGGCACCACCGATCAGGAGATGGAGGAATTGGCGGCGTGGCTGCAAAAGCGCGGCTGGCGGCCGCAGCAAGTGCAGTGCTTCATCCCGTCGCCGGGAACGGTGGCGACTGCCATGTTCTACGCCGGCGTCGATCCGGAAGGACGCCCTATCACGGTAGCCCGCACCGATGCCGAGCGTTTGCGCCAGCACCGCATACTCATGCCGGAAGAGGGCCAGCAGGAATCCCGTCCGCGCCGCTCCGGCCCGGCCCGCGCCGGTTCGCGCCCGGACCGCCCGTTCTCCGGCCGCGCGCCCCGTGGCGATCGGCCGGCGTATGACCGCAAGCCTCGCGAAGGCGGCAGGCCGGGCTTCGGCGACAAGCCGGCCTATCGCGGTTCACGCCCGGACAAGCCGTACTCCGAACGTCCGCCGCGTGGCGACCGTCCGGCATATGATCGCAAGCCTCGCGAAGGCGGCAGGCCGGACTTCGGCGACAAACCGGCCTATCGCGGTTCACGCCCTGATAAGCCATACTCCGACCGTCCGCCGCGTGGCGACCGTCCGACGTATGATCGCAAGCCTCGCGAAGGC
>JAVBRW010000244.1:0-12951 GCA_031547475.1 Planctomycetota bacterium | reverse complement strand
GGCGTCGAGATGGTCATGCCCGGCGACAATGTTCAGATGAACGTCGAGCTGATCATCCCCATCGCCATGGAAAACCAGCTCCGCTTCGCCATCCGCGAAGGCGGCAGGACGGTCGGTTCCGGCGTTGTGACGGAAATCGTGGAGTAGTTTTTCCAATGAGGTATCGCCGGCAAACCGCCGCCGGCGATACCTCATTATATGTGTTAAGGTTGTATGGATGGGCGGAAGTGGCGTTGCTCATCCTTGTCGTATGGCGGCGGTTTGCCATATGACAAGGATCGTGAAAACAGGGGTGTAGCTCAATTGGCAGAGCACTGGTTTCCAAAACCAGCGGCTGGGGGTTCGACTCCCTCCGCCCCTGCCATTTATCCGGAAATGCGCTGAAACGGGGCGCGTGGGGACATAGGCCGGCGTCAGCCATGACGTCGGCATTGTTTGCATTTAGAGCGGGTTAGGAGATTTTCAGTGTACAAAGCGGGCCAGGGGATGCCGTCCCGGTACGGGACGATGATTGTGGGGTTGCTGATTGCCGTCTACGCCGCTTTGAGCTGGTTTTCCTGGCTGCGGCCCATGGGTGCCACGACCAGGTTCGACGCGTTTATCAATCCCGGCTTCATTGGCGCGATTGTCCTTCTTATCGGCGTCTGCGGGCTGGCCGGCTGGCTGGCGTTCCGCTCGCCGAGGTCGGGCGACTACCTGATTGACATGGACGACGAGCTGAAAAAGGTGGTTTGGCCGTCGGTCATGCCGCTGTTCGATCCGAAAACGGAAGCGTGGGGATCGACCTATGTGGTGATTGTCTGCTCCATCTTTTTCACGATTTTCATCTGGCTGGTGGATTTGTTCCTGCAACTGACCGTGTCGTACGGTTTGTTCCAGAATTTCCTCTTCGCCGACTGATTGCGGTGGAATGGCCCCGGGGATGGGGCTTTTTTCGCGGGGGGATTCGAGCGGGAAGACAGCGTAAGCGGGAGCGTTATCCATATGGCCACATGGTTTGCCTTGAAAGTCCAGCCCGAGCGCGAAGAGCGCATCAAAAACCTGATTGCGGAGAAGATCCGCAATAAAGGCATGGGCGATGTCATCCGTGAAATCCTCATCCCGACCGAAAGCGTGTCCGAGGTCAGGAAGGACGGCAAAAAGCGGGTGGTGGATCAGAAAACCTATCCCGGCTATCTGTTCATCGAAATGGACATGGACAACGACGACGCCTGGTACATCATCACGGAGACCGCGGGCGTCAGCGGGTTTGTCTCGGCCGATCCGCGGAAACCGCAGCCGCTTCCGGACGACGAGATGGCGCGGATTCTCAAAGTCATCGACGACGGCAAGGAAAAGCCGAAGCCGAAGGTGGAGTTCGAGGCGGGCGAGCAGATCCGGATCAAGGAAGGCCCGTTCGGCAGTTACGAAGGCGTGGTCGAGGAAGTGTATCCCGATCGCGGCCAGTTGAAGGTGAACGTATTCATATTCGGGCGATCGACGCCCGTGGAGTTGGGTTACCACCAGGTGGAGCGCGTCTGACGGGGCGATGGCAATGGACGGTGTCCGTTGTCATTTGTCGTTTTTCGGTTCTTGGTAGGGAACCGGTCGGGATTGCGCCGCTTCTCACTTGGCGTAGCCGTGGGGCGGGGGCGAAAGGCGCGCTGATGCGCCGGCCGCCGCCGTTCATGGTCAATAGCGGTTTGGGAGCATTACGATGGCAAAACAAGGCAAAGAAGTAGTCAATAAAATCAAGCTGCAGTGCATGGCCGGCAAAGCGACTCCGGCCCCGCCGGTCGGCCCCGCCCTCGGGCAGGCGCAGGTTCCGGTCGGGGAGTTCGTGCAGCGGTTCAATGCCGCCACCCAGGACAAGGCCGGTCTGATCGTGCCGGTGGAGATTTACGTCTACTCCGACCGCACGTTCGATTTCATTGTCAAGAGCCCGCCGGCGGCGGTCCTCTTGAAAAAGGCCGCCGGCGTCGAATCCGGTTCCGGCGTGCCCAACAAGCAGAAGGTCGGCAAAGTCACCCAGGCCCACCTGGCGCAGATTGCCGAGACCAAAAAGGCCGATCTCAACGCCCGCGACGTCGAGCATGCCAAGCGCATCATCGCCGGCACCGCCCGCAGCATGGGCATCGAGGTGGCTGATTAGCACAACTGATTTAAGATTGCAGATTGTAGATTTAAGATTTATTTTGGAAAAATCGCTCTTCTGAAGATAAATCTTAAATCTACAATCTGCAATCTTAAATAAAAAATTGGTTCCCGACGGCGGCAGGTGAAAGCCCTTCGTGTGGGTTGGAGCCGAATGACCGCTGGGCGCGGGAAACCGGGAGACAGAAAATGGCGCAGCAGCACAGCAAGCGTTTCCGCAAGGCTTCGGAAAACCACGACCGGAACAAGGCGTTCGCCGTTCCGGAAGCGGTCGCCCAGGTCAAGGAAAAGGCCACCGCCAAGTTCGACGAAACGGTCGATCTGGCGATCAAGCTGAACATCGATTCGAAACAGGCCGACCAGTTGGTTCGCGGCAGCCTGTCCCTGCCCCACGGCATCGGCAAGTCCATGCGCGTCGTCGCCTTCGCCGAGGGCGAAGTGGCGGCGGCGGCCAAGGCGGCCGGCGCCATCGAAGTGGGCGGCCAGGATTTGGTCGACAAGATCACCGGCGGCTGGATGGAGTTCGACGTCGCCGTCGCCCACCCCGGCATGATGCGCTTCGTCGGCAAATTGGGCAAGGTGCTCGGCCCCAAGGGCCTGATGCCCAGCCCGAAGTCCGGCACCGTCACCGACAAGGTGGCGGAAGCGGTCGCCGAGTTTTCGGCCGGCAAGATCGAGTTCAGGAACGACAAGGAAGGCAACGTCCACATGGTTGTGGGCAAGGTGTCTTTCGACGCGCAAAAGCTGGTTGACAACGTTCAGGCCGCCATCCAGCACATTAAATCGATCCGCCCGCAGGCGGTGAGGGGTGATTATATCACCGGCGTGTTCCTCGCCTCCACCATGGGCCCCGGGTTCCGGATCGCGTATCAAGCCGAACCCGCCGCCGTCAACTGAGTCATAGGTTGCGGCCACGGGATGTGAAACATCTTTTTCGGGAGTGGCGAAATGCCTAACAAGGTAAACATACTGCAAGTCGAGCAATACAAGCAGACGTTCAAGGACGCCGACTTCGTCATCGCTGTCGGTTACCCCAAGATGAACGTGGCCGGTATTGACGAGATGCGCTCCAAGCTGGAAGCGGCGGGCTGCCAAATGATGTTTGTCCGCAACCGTCTCGCCAATATCGCCATGAAGGAATTGGGCAAGGGCGAAGTCCTCGAAATCTGCAAGGAACAGACCGCTTTCGTCTGGGGCGAGGACCCGGTGTCCACCGCCCGCTTCCTGGTCGATTTCAAGAAGGAACACAAGGAAGTCGTCATCCACGGCGCCATGGTCGAGAGCCAGATTCTCAATTCCGACCAGGTGACCGTTCTGTCGAAGAGCCCGACCAAGGAAGAGCTCAAGTCCATCATTTCCGGCCAGATTCTGGCGATGGGCGGCAAGCTGTCGGCGATTCTGCTGTCCGGCGGCGGGTTGGTGGCGAGCCAGATCGAAAAGATCGCCAAGAAGGACGAAGAGGAAGCGGCCGCGTAGCCGCGATGTACCAAAGCGCGTTGAATTTTCGGTTTTCACTTTCATAACCTTTGTACGCGCTTTGGGCTTGGGATTTACATTTGCCGGAAACCAAAGTGGGTCGGGTCTATGAGGTTTGAAGAGTTTTCCAAAAACTCATTTTTATGGAATTTTTGAAAGCAGGAGAAGTTGCAATGTCGGAAAATCGTGAATGGAACGCTGACCTGAAAGCTCTCGGTGACAAGATTGTCGCGCTGACCCTCCTCCAGGCCAAGGAACTTTCGGATTACCTCAAGGAAGTGCACGGCATCGAGCCCGCCAGTGGCGGCGCCGTTGTCATGGCCGCTCCCGCCGCCGGCGGCGCTGCCGAAGCCGACGCGGCCCCCGCTGTCCGCGACGTCATCCTGACCGGCGTCCCGGACACCACCAAGAAGATCGCGGTCATCAAGGCTGTCCGCGAAATCACCGGCCTCGGCCTGAAGGAAGCCAAGGATCTGGTCGAAAAGGCTCCGAGCCCGGTCAAGGAAAAGGCGGACAAGGACACTGCCGACAAGATCAAGACCCAGCTCGAAGAGGCCGGCGGCACCGTCGAGTTCAAGTAAATTGCGTTTTAGCACTATTCCGGCGTCCGTCGGCGATATTTCGCGGGCGGACGCCGTCTGCGGTTTCCGGTGAGCGGCGCGAATTAATGAATTTTTGCGTTGTTCCTTTCCGGAATTAACAATTAAGAACGAACAATGAATAATGAATGCTTTAATTACTCAATTAACAATTGGCTTGGAATTATTGTTAATTAACTCATTAAATCATCATTATTCATTGTTCATTCTTAATTCTTAATTTGAAATAGAATCCGCCCCGGCCGAAGCGGCCAACGGCGGCTTAGAATATACCGAACTCCCCCACGACCAGCGCGAGGACCCACATGAGCCAGGACGTTCGCAACTACGGAAAAGCATTCAAAGTCATGCCGCTGCCGGATCTTATGGAAACGCAGCGGAAATTCTATGCCGATTTCCTGCAAATGGACACTCCGCCGCACGAACGCAAGAACGACGGCCTGGAGGCGGTCTTTCGCGAGGTGTTTCCCATTGAAAGCTACGACGGATCCGTCCGTCTCGAATATCTCGAATACCAGATAGGCGAGCCCCGCCACACGCCGGACGAGTGCCGCGCGCTCCGGCTCACCTTTGCCGGCCCCCTCAAGATCAAGGTCCGCCTCACCGGCAAGGTTCCGGTCGAGGAGTGGGTCTATCTGGGGGAAATCCCCCTGATGATCGGCGGCGGCGAATTCGTCGTCAACGGCGCCGAAAGGGTCATCGTCACCCAGTTGCAGCGGAGCCCGGGCTGCGATTTCTCGTCCGAAGTCCATTCGTCCGGCAAGCGGCTCCATTCCTGCCGCATCATTCCCGAGCGCGGATCGTGGATTCAGGTCGAAGTGACCTCGAAGGATCAGCTGAACATCCGCATCGACCGTTCCGGCAAAATCGCCGCCACCACCTTCCTCCGCGCCCTGGCGGTGGAGATGGACGCCGAGACCAACCTGCCGGTCGTCTACGATATCGGCAAATCGACTTCCGGCGGCGAAGGCAGGCGCATCGAGCAGTGGTCTCCCTTGCTCGACTCGGACGACGACATTCTCCGCGCCTTCCACCCGGTGGTGAATCTGGAAATCACCGACGCCACCCTGGACGAGCTTGACAGGATGGAGCGCGAAAACAAGCCGCTTCCGGTCTGCGTCTCGCGGGTGGTGGATTACCTCAACTGCCAGGTCATGATCCCGGCCTGCGCTCCGCTGACCCGGAACGTTCTCGAACGCACCATCGATTCCGGCACCAAGGGCGGCGAGAAAACCACCGTCTTTTCCAAATTGCGCGGCGCCGGCGTCACTAGCCTCGAAGTCATCGGCTCGGTCGACGAGGCGGGCGTGTTCACCGGCCTCGAGGACCAACTGGTCGCCAACACGCTGATCGAGGATCGCGAGCGCATCGAGGAATGGGGCCAGAACGTCATCCGCGACGTTATCCGCGCCTCGGAAGCGATGAAACGGCTCAAGACCCTGTTGTCGGGCGGCGAAACCTCGTCCCCCGAGCTGGTCGCCCGCGCCGTCCGCGAAGCCTTGGTTTCGCCCCGCGACGGCCGCGACACCAAGCCGAGGAGCGTCGGCGCTTTCTTCATCGAGGATGTGGATGGCGATCGTGCCACCCTGGACGATATCGAGCAGAACGTGGCGGCCGGCCTGGCCGCCGACCTGGCCAAGCGGGACGAGTTCTCCGAAGGCGGCGACGCCAAAAAGCTGGAAGAGAACATTTTCAACCGCATGGCGTGGCGCGTGGCCTGGTCCGGCGGTTTGGACCGCGCCCAGTACATCTGGTCGCTCCTGGAAATCTACAAGCGCCTCCGCCCCGGCACGCCGGCGTCGCGGGACAAGGCGCAGGAGCTGTTTTTCGAACGCTTCTTCGATGAAAAGCGCTATTCGTTCGGCGAGATCGGCCGTTTCCGCCTGAACCGCAAGTTCAAGATTCACGACGACAACCGCATGATCATGTCGGGCCGCGATTTCCTGAACATCTGCCATTACCTCCTGAAGCTCCGCGCCGACGAGGGCGCCATCGACGATATCGACCATTTGGAAAACCGCCGCATCCGCACCATCAAGGATCTGGTCATGTCGGAACTGCGTTCCGCCATGGTCAAGCTGCGCCGCAGCACGCGGGAACAGATGGTCATCAAGGCGGCCGGCAACGAGCAGGCCACCTTGGGCGATGTCTTTGGCTTCGGCGTCACCTCGCCCGGTTCCACCGATCTGGAAAAGAACCAGGTGCTGAACGAGGCCGACTACAAGGCGGCGGTCAAGAAGTGGGGCGCCGGCTCTTTCGAAGCGAAAAAGCGCCCGCTCAAGCTGTTGTACGCTTCGAAGCCGGACGCGCAGTTCCGCATCCCGATCGGCAAGATTCTCACCGAGGCGGAAGTGCAGTCGCTGAAGCTTGAAGGTTCCAAGGCCGAGTTCGAGGAAATGCCGGCCAAGACCTGGCTGATCGTCGATCCCGTCGACACCGATCTGGTGGAAGGCGACGTTATTTCGGACGAGGATTACCAGGCCGCCACCCGGAAGCACGGCATCGGCTCGTTCCAGGCGTTGTCCCTCGGCCTCAAGAAGGGCGACGGCGTCGACGGCGGCCTCTACCGAACCTATCAGGAAAAGTACGGTCTCATTCCCGGCATGGCGCTGCAGAACCTGATCCGCCCGCACCAGCTTTTGAACGCGGTCACCATTTCCGCCGCCATCGAATATTTCTTCGCCCGGGGCGAATTGTCCCAGGTGGTCGACCAGTCGAACCCGCTGTCCCAGTTGGTCCACGAGCGCCGCCTGTCCGCCCTCGGCCCCGGCGGCCTGAACCGTAAGCGCGCCGGCTTCGAAGTCCGCGACGTGCATACCTCGCACTACGGCCGCATCTGCCCGGTCGAAACGCCGGAAGGCACGAATATCGGCCTGATCGTGTCGCTGGCCAACTATTCGGCGGTGAATGATCTCGGCTTCCTCATCACCCCCTATTTCCGGGTGAAGGAAGGCGTCATCACCAGCGAAATCGTCTGGCTCCGCGCCGACGAGGAGGAAAACCACTATATCGCGCAGGCGGATATTCAGGTGGACGAAAAGGGCCAAATCCTGGTCGAACGCCCCATCTGCCGCTACAACGAGGACTTCATGCACTGCCTGGCCGGCCAGGTCACGCTGGTCGATGTCAGCCCGAAACAGCTGGTCGGCATTTCCGCCTCGCTCATCCCCTTCCTCGAGCACGACGACGCCAACCGCGCGCTCATGGGATCGAACATGCAGCGCCAAGCCGTGCCGCTGGTCCGCCCCGACATTCCGCTGGTCGGCACCGGCATGGAGCGGGACGTTGTCCGCCACTCCGGCATGGTGGCGCGCGCCCGCGAGGACGGCGAGGTTCTCTACGCCGACTCCCTGCGCATCGTCGTCAGTTCGAAGGAATTGACCTCCGGCAAGCGCGTCTACCGTCTGCACAAGTACAAAGGCCTGAACGACGGCACCACCCTCAACCAGACCCCGCTGGTCCGCGCCGGCGACAAGGTCAAGAAGGGCGATCCGCTGACCGAGGGCGCCGCCACCAAGGGCGGCGAGCTGGCTCTCGGGAAAAACACCATGGTCGCCTTCATTTCCTTCGAAGGCTGCAACTTCGAGGACGCGATTCTCTGCTCCGAGAAGCTGATCCGCGAGGACGCCTATACCTCGGTCCACATCGAGGAGTTCTCCTGCGAAATCCGCGAGACCAAGGTCGGCGCCGAGGAAATCACCCGCGATATCCCGGGCGTGTCCGAAGCCGCGCTGGCCAACCTCGACGACACCGGCCTTATCCGCATCGGCACCAAGGTCGAGCCGGGTGACATCCTGGTCGGCAAGATCGCGCCGAAGGCGAAGTCCGAGTTCTCGTCCGAGGAAAAGCTCCTGCGCGCCATATTCGGCCGCGCGGGCGAGGATGTGAAAAACGATTCCCTCATCGTGCCCCCCGGCACGGAAGGCTATGTCATCAATGTGAAACGCTTCTCCCGCCGGGGCGTCGGCGCCATGTCCTCGGACGTCGATCCGGAAGCCGGCCTCGACCGCGCGCTGGAAGCGCTCGGCGAAATGGGCGGCGCGGTGGAAACCACCCTGCCGGCGGCGGCTCTGGGCGAAGAGTCCATCGGCGGCCGTTCCCGCCGTGGCGACAGCAAGCTGAACCAGGAGACGGCGGTCAAGAACGCCATCAAGCGGCTGGAAACCACGACGCGCGAAAAAATCATCGACGAAATCAACCTCAAGTTCAAGCGCCTCACCGAAGCGCTCGGCGGCGCGCCGGTCAACAAGGTCACCGGCAAGGTGCTGAAGATTCCGCGCCAGGCCGATTTCGAACGCATGATGGAGCTGCAGGAGCAGTGCCAGTTTGGCGACTTGGATACGCCGGCCGGCAAGCGCGATCGCATCAAGGCCATCTGCCTCGAGCACGATCGCCGCATCCGCTTCCTCGAAACGCGCTGCGAAGTGGAAGTCGGCCGCCTCCGGCGCGGCGACGAACTGCGCCCCGGCGTGCTCGAACTGGTCAAGGTCTATGTCGCGGTCAAACGGAAGCTCTCCCTCGGCGACAAGATGGCCGGCCGCCACGGCAACAAGGGCGTGGTCGCGCGCATTCTTCCGGAAGAGGACATGCCGTTCCTCGAGGACGGCACACCGGTGGAAATGGTCCTGAACCCGTTGGGCGTTCCGTCCCGCATGAACGTGGGCCAGATTCTCGAAACCCACCTCGGCTGGGCCGCCGCGAAGTTGGGCTTCCGGGCGGTGACGCCGGTGTTCGACGGCGCCTCGGAAGCGGACATCCACGAAGCGCTCCGGGAAGCCGGCCTGCCCGAGGACGGCAAGGCGGTTCTCTACGACGGCCGCACCGGCGAACCGTTCCACGAACCGGTCACCGTCGGCAACATGTACATGATTAAGCTGCACCACTTGGTTGCGGAAAAGATCCACGCCCGCGCCACCGGCCCGTACAGCCTCATCACCCAGCAGCCTTTGGGCGGCAAGGCGCGGAACGGCGGCCAGCGCTTCGGCGAAATGGAAGTGTGGGCGCTCGAAGCCTACGGCGCCGCCAACATCCTGCAGGAACTGCTGACCGTCAAGTCGGACGACGTCGACGGCCGCACCAAGATTTACGAAGCCATGGTCAAGGGCGAGAGCACGGTCGAGCCGGGCATGCCGGTTTCGTTCGACGTGTTGTGCAACGAAATCCGCGGCATCGGCCTGAACATCAAGCTGGAACGGTCGGGAGCCTTGACCGCGCCGGAAGAGGAAAGCTAGAATCGATTCACAATTCACAATTTACAATTCACAATTATTTGCCGGGAAAATTGTGAATTGTAAATTGTGAATTGTGAATCGCGGTTTTGTTCTTACCCCTTTTCAAGGAGATGGCGATGGACGAAATGGAAGACAAGGCTCCCGAGAGCGCCCCCGAAAATGCCGGCGAATCCGCGGCCGATTCGGCCAAGAAGGCCGCCATGGGCCTGAAGGACGAGGCGGAAAAGACGCTCGGCGAAATCAAGAGCCGGGGCGTCATGGGCTTTTTCAGTTTCGAGCACATGTACTTCCCCATCATCGCCCGCTACATTTTCATCATTCTCGTGATCCTTTCGGTCATCGGTATGGTCACGGGAGTGATTGGCGGCCTGCTCGCCATTTTCTCCACCGGGTTTTTCGCGGGGATTGTCACCATCCTCGGGACCATCATCTTCAGTTTGTTGAGCATCGTCTTCACCCGGATCATGTTTGAAATGATTCTCCTTGGTTTCAAGATGTTCGAAACCATGCAAGCGGTACGCGAAAACACCCGCAAATGAATTTTCCGCGCGGGCGGACAGAAAATAAAGCGGTGCATGTTTGAAAAACGCGGAGCCGGCGGCGCCGCGATTCGATATTAAGTACTTAGCCAGAGGACTGCCCCATGCCTGAAATGAGCTACGAACGCATCAATGACTACGGCTCCATCACCATCTCCCTCGCCAGTCCCAACGATATCCGGTCCTGGTCGTACGGCGAGGTCAAGACGCCGGAAACCATCAACTACCGGACCTACCGCCCGGAAAAGGACGGTTTGTTCTGCGAGCGCATTTTCGGCCCCGAACGGGACTGGGAATGCTCGTGCGGCAAGTTCAAGGGCATCAAGTACAAGGATATCATTTGCGATCGCTGCGGCGTCAAGATCACCCATTCCAAGGTGCGCCGCACCCGCATGGGCCACATCAACCTGGCCGTGCCGGTCGTCCACATCTGGTTTTTCCGCGCCATGCCGTCGCGCCTGGGGACGCTCCTCGGCATCAAGTCGACGGCCTTGCAGCAGATCATCTATTTCCAGCGCTATGTCGTGACCGATCCGGGCGACACGCCGCTGAAACCGGCGGAAGTGCTGTCGGAAGACGGCTACCGCGAAGCGCGCGACAAATACGGCTCTTCCTTCAAAGCCATGATGGGCGCCGAATCGGTCCGCGAGTTGCTGAAAGGCCTCGACCTCATCACCCTCGAGCAGGAACTGAAGGATCAACTGTCCGTCTGCACCCAGAAGTTGAAGACCGAAACGCTGGTCAAGCGTCTCCGGCTCGTGCAGGCCCTCATCGCCGGCAAAAACGATCCGGCCTGGATGGTCATGGACGTCGTGCCGGTCATTCCCCCGGATCTGCGGCCCCTGGTTCCGCTGGACAGCGGCAACTTCGCGACGTCGGATCTGAACGATCTCTACCGCCGCGTCATTTACCGGAACAACCGTCTGGCCAAACTCCTGGACCTGAACGCGCCGTCCGTCATCGTCCGCAATGAAAAGCGCATGCTGCAGCAGGCGGTGGACGCGCTGTTCGACAACAGCCGCTGCAAACGCCCGGTTCAGGGCGCCGGCAACCGCCCGTTGAAATCGCTAACCGACATGATCAAGGGCAAACAGGGTCGCTTCCGCGCCAACCTCCTCGGTAAGCGCGTCGACTACTCCGCCCGTTCCGTCATTATCGTCGGTCCCGAACTCAAGCTCGACCAGGTCGGCCTGCCGAAGAAAATCGCGCTCGAACTGTTCCAGCCGTTCATTATCCGGAAACTCAAGGAAAAAGGCCTGGCCGACACCATCAAGTCCGCCAAGACCATGCTCGAGCGCAAGGACGAGGAAATCTGGGACGTTCTCGAAGAAGTCATCGAAGGCCACCCGGTCATGCTCAACCGCGCGCCCACCCTGCACCGAATGGGTATCCAGGCGTTCTATCCGGTGCTGGTCGAAGGCGAGGCGATCCGTATCCATCCGCTCGTCTGTTCCGGTTTCAACGCCGACTTCGACGGCGACCAGATGGCCGTCCATCTGCCGCTGACGGTGGAATCGCAGGTCGAAGCTTCTTTGCTGATGATCTCGACCGCCAACATCTTCTCGCCCGCGCACGGCAACCCGATTATCACGGCCGACCTGGACATCGTGCTTGGCTGCTACTACCTGACCCTGGTCCGTTCCGGCCTCAAGGGCGACGGCATGGTGTTCAAGGACATCATGGACGCCATCGAAGCGTACGAGGAAAACCTCGTCCACCTCGGCGCCCGCATCTACGTCCGCATGCCCGACAACCTGGAAGTCATCGCCGAGACGAAGGAGGACGAGCATGTCCGCGTCGAATTCGTCAAGGGCGAGAAAGGCGGAGTGGTCAAGCGCATCCTCACCAAGGAGGAAGAGCCGAAGCGCCGCCGCCGCCGCTTCCTGCCGACCTCGGTCGGGCGCATCCTGTTCCACGACATGATGCCCAAGGGCATGCCGTTCTACAACAAACGCATGAACAAGAAGGCGCTGAACGCGGTCGTGTCCGACTGCCACCTCCGCCTCGGGCGCGGCGCCACGGTCGAACTTTTGGACTCCACCAAGGACACCGGCTTCCACTACGCCACCCTGTCCGGCCTGTCGTTCGCCGCGTACGATCTCCGCACGCCGCCGAGCAAGGCCGAGATTATCCAGCGCGCCGAGGACAAGGTCGCGATTATCGAGGAAGCCCACATGATGGGCGATATCACCGACGGCGAACGCTACAACCAGATCGTCGACGCCTGGACGCACGTGACCGAAGCCATCACCGGCGATTTGCTGAAAGAGCTGAAAGAGCACAACAAGCGGGACGGGGAAACCTACCTCAATCCGGTCTGGGCCATGTTCGATTCCGGCGCCAGAGGCTCGACCACCCAGATCCGCCAGCTCGCCGGCTTCCGCGGCCTGATGACCAAGCCGAACGGGCGGATTATCGAAACGCCCATCCGCGCCAACTTCCGCGAAGGCCTGCGGGGTCTCGAATACTTCTCCTCGACCCACGGCGCCCGCAAGGGCCTGGCCGACACCGCCCTGAAGACGGCGGACTCCGGCTACCTGACCCGCAAGCTGGTCGAGGTCGCGCAGGACGCCACCATCACCACCATCGATTGCGGCACGGTGAACGGCGTCGCCAAGGGCGCGGTGACTTCGGGCGAACACGAGGAAGTCAGCCTGGCCGACAACATTTTCGGCCGCGTCGCCTGCGACAACATCGTCGACATCCTGACCGGCGAGCTGGTCGTGGCCAAGGGCCAGCTGATCGACCGTCCCGCGGCCCGCCGCATCCAGGAGCTGGACCTCGGCAAGATCCGCGTCCGCAGCCCCTTGTCCTGCGAATGCACCCACGGCATCTGCGCCAAGTGCTACGGCATGGACCTGTCCACCGGCAAGCTGGTCGAACCCGGCACCGCCGTCGGCGTCATCGCGGCCCAGTCCATCGGCGAGCCCGGCACCCAGCTCACCATGCGTACCTTCCACATCGGCGGCATCG
>JAVBRW010000070.1:0-4779 GCA_031547475.1 Planctomycetota bacterium | reverse complement strand
GTTATGAATATCGGCGGCCGCGCCCCCGATTGCCGCCCATCGCGGCGGAGAAAAATCCCGGTCACGTCAGGGGAGGGTTTTTCGACGCTTACGATACGACGGAAAAAGCTTTGCCAAACAACGGAATAGATGCTATTTTCGGCTTCACCGACGGATATTGCCGAATCGGCGCCGCGGCGCCGGCGAGAAGATAAAACTTGCGGCCGAAACGTATTCCCTGGAGACAACAACGATGTCCGAACCCGACGATCGCGTCAAAATGCTCGAGGAACGCGTCGCCAAGCTGGAAAAGCAGGTTGCGATGCTGTTGAAGCAAAAGGCCGCGCCGGCCAGGCGCCGCGATGCGAGCGATCGCTACGACGCGCTCGATTATCCGGAACGTTAGCCCGGAATATCGAAGCCATTCATTGCAGAGGTTCCCCGAAGCCGCTTTGATTTTCGGTTTTCCTCCAAAGTTCACTTACAGGCTTTCGCGGATAACGCCTCCTCCCGCCACAATCTCGCCGTCATACAGCACCAGCGACTGCCCGGGCGCGACGCCGTGCTGCGGCTTGGCGAAACGCACGGCGCGGCAACCGTTTTCCAGCCGTTCGCCCAGCGTCATTTCATGAAGCGGCTGGGACGAACGCATGCGGCCGGGCAGCACGGCGCCCGGAACGGGATCGGGCAGGTGGAAGACGGCGTTTTCGATGACGCAGCCGTTGCGCAGGTGTTCCTGCCGCGTGCCGACCACCACGCGATTGGCGGCGGGTTCGACCCGGATGACGTACAAGGGTTCGCTAAAGGCGACGCCCAGGCCTTTCCGCTGGCCGGGCGTGAAGTTCCAATAGCCCTGGTGGCGGCCGAGGAGCTTGCCATCCGCGTCGACGATTTCCCCTTCCCGTTCCGGTTCGCCGAGCATTTCGGCGTAATCGCCGGTGTAGAAATCCTGGCTGTCGGGCTTGTCGTGGACCGGCACGCCGAGTTCGGCCGCGATGCGGCGCACTTCGCCTTTGTGGAAGCCGCCCAGCGGGAAAAGGGTGGAAGCGAGCTGCTCCCGCGACAAACGGTAGAGGAAGTAGGATTGATCCTTTTGCCGATCCGCCCCCCGGAGCAGCAAATGGCGGCCGTGTTCGGGAGAATATTCGATGCGGGCGTAATGCCCGGTGGCGAAGCGGTCGAACGACAGGCCGCTGTCCCGCGCCAGCCGGGGAAGCAGGCCGAATTTCACTTCGGGGTTGCACTGGACGCACGGGTTCGGCGTGCGCCCGGCCAGGTATTCGCGGCGGAAATAATCCAGCACTTCGCGGCGGTAGGCGGACGCGCAATCGATGACGAACAGCGGAATGCCGACCTGTTCGGCCAACAGTTGCGCGGCCGGGATGTCCTCCTTGATGCCGCAGCCCTGCGCGACGGTTGCGGCCGAACCCCGGACCGACATGATGGCGCCCGCCACGCGGAACCCTTGGCGGCGCAAGAGAAGGGAGGCGACGCAGGAATCCACCCCGCCCGAAAAACCAACCAGGATATCGAATTTTTCCATATGTTCATTCAAGTGAAGTGCAACAGGATAAAACAATTTTCGCAAAGTGGCGATTGGCGGTTTAATCGCCACATTGCAAAACTTCGGATTCAACCCAGGAGCAGCACCCGCTCCAGTTTCAAACCTTCGGGTTTCACCTTTTCCGCCAATTCTTCGGCGTCGAGGCTGTAGAGGGGCGAAATCTCCACCACCGGCCGGGTGGCTTCGCGGTCGCCGCTCGTGCTCATCCCCGCCACCGGCACCGACACGCCGGCCAGGGTCAGCCAGTGGCAGAAATGATTGGACAGGAGATGGCGGCACGATTCGACCGAATCGTTGCCTTCGGCGTTTTTCAGCGGGGCGAACTGGGCTTCGCGGGCGACTTCGAGATTGAGGGCGCGCCGGGCGAAGGGAAGCGCGTCGAACACGAACGTCTCGAACTTGACCGCGTTTTCCGCCGACGGCTTGACCAGGCGGTTGCCGGCGAGATAGGGCACCTTCTTTTTGCTCTGGTGCCACGGCAGACGGCCTTCGCTGGAGACTTTTTCCGCGAAGTCGACGTCGATCATGTGAATGGCGATGGAGCCGGCCCAGTATTTCAGGTTGCCGTTCTCGTCCGTCGCGCGCATGGTTTCCTCGTCGACGTCGATGTACTCGACCACGGCGGGGTTGCCGTCCTTCAGGCAGACGATGCCGATCTTTTCGGCCGGCGTCTTTTTCTCCAGCACCCGGGACGACATTTCCGATTCGGTCTTCACGTGCCAGCCGACGAACTCGGGCTCGCAAATGGCGACCAGGGGGTTGTCAACCTGGAAATAGCTGATGATTTCGATGCCGCGCTCCCGCATGTTTTTCAGCCCGCCGGAATTCCGGAGGCCGGAGAGCGAGCCGCCGTGGCCGTTCGGGTTCATGGCCAGGGTTGAGGGGGACGACAGCATGAGCCTGCCGTTGAAATCGAGGCAGGGAACCATTTCCTGCCGGAAAAAGAACACGTCCCGCCTCGGCAGGCCGAAATAGTTGCGCTCTTCGAAAAACAGCTTGGTATCGCGATCGTTCTGGCCGCTGGTCATGATGTACCAGGGAATGGCGGCGCCGTAGCGCCGGGAACGGGCAAGAATCTGTTCGGCATGCCACTGGAACAGCGTTTTGCCGCTCAGCGGGCCGACGGGATAGCAGCCTTTCGGCCCTTCGAACCCCAATCGGGTGCCCTGCCCGCCCGCCACCAGGAACGCGGCGACCTTGCCCCGGCGGAGTTTTTCCTCGCCGATTTCCCGCGCTTCCCGCCAGGCCTGGCCGGCCGGCTCGTTGGCGGGAAAGCGCTCGATCGGGGCGGGCTCGATTTTCACCGGCTGGACGCCGAGGGTTTGCGCGGCCTGGAATTCGCTCCAGCGCTTTTTCAGCCAGTCGAAATCGACCCGGCCGCAATAATCAAGCAGCTCCTCCTGCTGATCCAGAAAAAGCTTGTCCCACCCGGCAAGCACGTGATCCTGATCGTTTTTCTTGAACAGGGCGAGTATTTCCTCGTATTTCTTGGCCATATCCAAATCCTCCAAGAGTCGAAAACGAACCGCTCCGCATATCTATTATGATACTTATAGTGAAGTTCATTGCCAGGCGGTAGGGGTTTTCCGAAAAAAAACGCTCATTGCGCCCTTGCATTCCGGCGGGCTCGGTCGTATACAATAATGTTTGGCCGAATCATTTTTCTATCACGAGAGAGAATACGCGCGATGTCCTGGCTCGAAGTCGGCGCCGGCGCCAAACAGCCGGTCAACTGGAAAATCAATCTGGCCGCGCTGTGGGTGTCCCAGTTCCTTACCCTCAGTTCGTTCTATTTCTGCCTGCCGTTCCTTCCCCTTTACCTGAAGGAAAACAACATAGTCCCGCCGGATCAGGTCACGTATTGGGCGGGCATATTCAGCGCGGCGGCGCCGGTCAGCATGATGATCATGTCGCCCATCTGGGGCGTTCTGGGCGATCGCTACGGCAGGAAAATGATGCTGGTCCGCGCCACCCTGTCCGGCTCCTTCGCCCTCTACCTCATGGGGATAGTCGACAACATCGAGGCGCTGATCGTGCTCCGCATGCTGCAGGGCGCCTTCACCGGCACCGTCCCGACCGCCCAGACGCTGGTCGTCACCGCCACGCCGGAACGGCACCAGGGCCTGGCCGTCGGGCTTCTCATGGCGGCGGTCAACGCCGGCACCCTGGCCGGGAATTTCATCGGCGGCCTTTGCGCCAAATATTACGGAGCCGTGACCACCTTCAAGATTGCCGGCGTCATGCTGGTCGTCTCGACCGCGCTGGTGATGATCGTGGTCCGCGAGCATTTCATTCGCCCGGAAAAACTGCCGCACGGCACCCGCAGCGCCCGCATGCGCCGCCGCCGCGAAATCATAACCAATTTCAAGGCCGGCATTCCCATCCTGTTGACCATCGCCTTCATTTCCCTTATCCAGACCTACGACGGGCCGTTCATATCCCTCTACGTGGACGTCTTGTACCGGCTGGGCCTGAGTCCGGCGGCGGCGCAATCGCTGGCCGACGCCGAAATCACCTCGAACGTGTACGGAATTGTCGGCTATCTCGGCGCCGTCGCCAGCCTGGCGGCAATGCTTGGCTCGATCGTGGTCGGAACGATTATGGACAGAAAGCTGCCGGGATGGCTGTGGGCGGCGGCGTCGGTGTTCTGCGCGGCGGGATTGTACTGGGTCAGCCTCGATCAGAAGATGGGCCACCTCGTTTGGGGCAGATCCCTGTTCCTCTTTTTCATCAACGGTCTGGCGGCGGTACTGGTCGTCGTCCTGAGCCGGATGACGCCGCCCTCGAAACGGGGCGCTGCGCTCGGCTGGTCCACCACCGCGCGCTGCATCGGCTGGGCGGTGGCGCCGATGTCGGGCGCCTATTTCGTGCAGAACCACGGCTTCGGCGCCGCCTATTTCGCGCTCGCCGTCGTCTGCCTCCTGCTGGTGCCGATCATGCTCTACCTCGATCACCGCTACAAGAGCGCCTTCCATCCCATGGCCGACGATCCGCCGTCCATGAACAGCGTCGGCCAGAGCCAGGTTTCGGCGCCGGGAGGACAGGGAAGGATGGGGTAGAGCGATGAAATCAAAAGGAAGACACACAAATTCCTCGCATAATACAAATTCACCCGCAGACTGTGCGGAACACGTGCGGATAGTGCGAACATATCGAGGCAAATTCGCCCATATCGGTTATAGCGTAAATGACTATTTGGCGGACAAGCGAAAAGAACTCGAAGCGGAAAACAGGTG
>JAVBRW010000327.1:0-9226 GCA_031547475.1 Planctomycetota bacterium | reverse complement strand
TCCTTCTCCTGTAGACTCATTCCCGTCCATTCGACATGATAGTTCGGCGGAAGCGGCGACGCTTCGATGATTTCCATCAGCCGACCGCTGGTCGCCGTTGGCGCGGTCTCGGCCGACAATTCCGCCGAAATCATTTTATTGAAGCGGGAGATCGACTTGGGGCCCACGCTGAATTCGAGGTCCGTCACCGCGCTCAGTGGAACCATGCCGCCGTGGTTGTTCGCCACCAGGAGTTCGCTGATGTCCGAGAGGGCGGCACGATTTTCGGCCAGGGACTGCATCCTCACCCGAAAGGTGTCGCCAAGGATATTGAAGTCGTTGATGTAATATGAGGCCAAATTGCTCTGCAGGGTCGAGTATATCCGGCTGGTCGGCACGCCCAGCATTTCCGCCTTCTGCCGGTCGACATTGAGGCGAACCTGCGGGGTATTGGCACTGAAGAGGGACATTGCGTATAGCGCCTCCGGCTTGCCGCCCAGCTCGAAGGCGAAGTGATTGGCCACTTCCGCCAGTTCCTCCGGATTGGTCTCCCCACTGCCGCTGATCATGAAGGAAAGCCCGCCGGTGGTCCCGAGCCCCATAATTGCCGGCGGCGTGAAGCAAAGCATCCGGGCCGAGGAAATCCGCTCCAGTTTGCCGCCCACCTCACCGACGATAGCCGACAGTTGCAGTTCGGGAGTGGTGCGCAGGCTCCAGTCTTTCAGGGTGACGATGGCCATGCCGTAGTTCTCTCCCATGCCGTTCAACATGCCCCAGCCGGAGACGGTAAGAATGCCCTCCACCCCATCCTGCGCCTCGACGATTTGCCTCAGGCGATCCATGGCTTCTTCGGTCCGGGATAGGGACGCTCCGGCCGGCATTTCGATATTGACGAAGAAATTGCCTTTGTCCTCTTCCGGAAGGAACGACCCGGGCAGGCGGTTCCCCAGGGCATACAAAGCCGCACCGGCCAGGACCAGGAGCGCCACCGTAAGGAGCGCCCGACGCACCAGGAGGCGCGCCGCCACCAGATAAGCGCCGCGGGTCTGGTCCAGAAGGAAATTGAAGGGACGGAATAGAAACGGCGCTTTTTCCGGAGGCGGGGTCAGAATTAAGGCGCACAGAGCGGGGCTGAGAGTGAGCGCCACCAGGGTTGAAAAACACAGCGCGATGCACATGGTCACGGAGAACTGCAAGTAAATCGTCCCGACCATCCCGCCGTAGAAGGCCAGCGGCACGTAGCAGGCCACCGTCACCAAAGTGGTGGCGATGACCGGGCCGGTGATTTGCCGCATCGACTTCAACGCCGCCTCCCGCGCACCCAGCTTTTCCCGTTCCATCAGGGACATGGTGTTTTCCACCACCACGATGGCGTCGTCCACCAGGGACCCCACCACCAGGATCAGCCCGAAAAGGGTCAGGGTGTTTATGCTGTATCCCAGAACCGCCATGACCGGGAAGGTCGCCAAAAGGGAGACCGGAATGGCGATGCCGGGAATCAGGGTGGCCCGCCAGTTCTGCAGGAACAGGTAGGTTATCGCCACCACCAGGACCAGGGCGATAACCAGGGTCTCGGCGATTTCCCGCATGGTGATGATGATATAGTCGGTGGGGTCGTAGACCACTTCATAGGAAACGCCTTCCGGATAGCGTTTTGACTGTTCCTGCAGGAGTTCCTTAACTGCGTTCAGGGTGGAAATGGCATTGGCGTCGGAGTTCCGGTAGACCGGCATGGCGACGGTGTCTTTGCCCCGCCAAACCGAGCGGCCGGAGTATTCGTCGGCGCCGAGTTCGATAGTGGCGACGTCCTTCAGCCGCAGCAGGTAATTGTCGCCGTCGCGGCGGAGGATGATTTCCCCGAATTCCTCGGCGGTCTTGAGGCGCCCGTCCACCGCCAGCTTATATTCGAGATAGGGGCTGCTCTTTTCCGAACCGACCGAACCGGCAGCCGCCTGCACGTTCTGGGCCCGCACCGCGGCGCTGATTTCGTCGGTGGTCAATCCCAAACCCGACATGCGTAATGGGTCCAGCCAGATGCGCATGGAATAGTCTTGTGAAGCCCAGACCTGAATCGAAGCCACGCCGGCAACCCGGGACACCGCGTCCTTCACCGTGGTATTGACGAAATTGTTCAGTTCTATGGGGGTAATGCCATTCTCGGCCGTGAAGGCGTAGACCGCCAGCATATCGCCGCTACGCTTCTGTACTTCAATGCCGGTGCGGACCACTTCCTCGGGAAGTTTGGCTTCGGCGCGTTTTACGGCGTTCTGGACATTAACCATAGCCATGTCCGAATTAACCCCGCTTTTGAAGGTGACGGTGCAGTCGTAGCGGCCGTTGTCCTGGGAGTTGGATCGGAAATAGAGGAGATCCTCGACGCCGTTGATTTCGGCCTCAATGGGGGCGGCGATGGTGTCGGCGACCACCTTGGCTCCTGCTCCAGTGTAGGCGGTGCTGACGTAGATTTCCGGCGGGGCGATGTCCGGATATTCGGCCACCGGAAGCCGGCCGATGGCCAGGAGGCCGGCCAGCATCAGGGCCACGCTGATGACCATGGCGAAGCGGGGGCGTTCGATGAAGAATTTGGAAAACACCGTAGTCTCCTTTTAGGAATCAGCGTTTAAGTTCACTTGCGTTGCGGCGGCATTGAAATCAGGTTCGATCACCGCGCCGGGCATGGTTTTGTGGTTGCCGTCAATGACCACCAGTTCATCAGGTTCCAATCCCGATTTGACTGCCTGGAGCGATGCTGTGGCGTAACCGAGAACCACATTGCGGCGTTCGACCCGGTTGTCCCGGTCCACCACATAGACATAGGCGGATTTCGAATCATGCATGACGGCGGAAGGAACAACGGCGGCGTGGCTGGCGCCGTTCCGCCGGGACAAGAGGATGGTGACGGTGGAGCCGGGGACGAGCTTGCCGGCGGGATTCGGGAATTTGGCGAAGACCTGAATGGCGTCGGTGCGCTGATTGGCGCGGTTGTCCAGGAACTCGACTACGCCTTCGTGTTCGTAATTCGACTCGTCGGCCAGGCGCAGGCGCAGGGTCGATTGCTCGCGGAGCTTTTCCTCCGATCCGAAGAGGGAGAGGTAATCCTTGTTTGACATGGCGAAGCTAATCCTAAGAGGGTCAAGCTGGACAATGCTGGCCATGACTCCGGAGTTAGGCGTCAGGTAGTTTCCCACCGAATATTCGGATAGTCCGATTTTTCCGGAAATGGGCGCCCGTATGACGGTATTGCGTAGATCGTCGTGTACGGTGATAAGCTGAGCTTCAGCAGACATCAGGGAAGCGCGGGAAGCCTTGAATTCGCTTTCGGCGCTTTCCAGCGCGACCTTGGTGTCGGCGCGGCTTTCGAAGAGATCCTCCGCCCGGTGGAAACGCTGTTCGGCATGGGTTAGCCGGGCCTCGTATTCGGCGATGCGGGCTTCGATGTTGATGACTTCCGCTTCATAGCGGGTCGGATCCAGTTCGTACAGAACCTGACCCGCCTCGACGAAATCGCCCTCGGCAAAACCGACCCGCAGGAGTTCGCCGGAGACCCGCGCCACCAGATTGACGCTGGAGATGGTGTTGACGTGGCCGGAATAGCGCTTGGTCTCCACCGCGGCGGTTTCGCTGACCCGGCCGACCGCGACATAAGCAGCCGGCACGGCTGCGTCGCTTTCGCCGGCCGGGGCCGGAGACCGCGAAAAGAAAACGGCGAGGGTGGCCAAAGTGATGAAGAACAGATTACGCATGGGGTAACTCCAATTAGAATTGGACCGGATGTGGCGGAACGTGAAGAACCGTGCCGCAGACGGCTGCGCCAAGCGGCCGGGCGGCGATGGATTTAAACAGGTTTTTTTGAACGCAAAACAACCCCTTTGCCGCAGAGAAACGGCGGCAAATTAGGCGACAGTAATTATTGGCTGGATTAGATGGGCTTGGTTCTCCCGCGAGAAAACCGCAGGCGTTAAAATCAGGAATCGGGCGGCGGTGTTTCGCCCAGCCGGAAACATTCGCTCATGCTGGCCCGGAAGGAGCTGACATACTGCTCGGTGCATTCTATTAGCAACTGGCGCCGCTTTTCCCCCAAACTGGCCATGGCTTTCTTCTCGGCCTCGGTGATTTTCGGAATGATGCCGTCTGCGAAGACCTTACCTTTTTTGGTCAGGCTGATATTTTTATTGCGCCGATCCGCATCATCCTCAACCATCTTGATGTAGCCCTGATCGTAGAAGCCGCGAATGATGGCGTTTACGGTTTGCTTGGGGAGGAAAGTCTCTTCGCCGATCGCCTTCTGGGTGCAGGCGCCGTCATTCAGGTAAATGATGGTCAGGGCGTAAAGACTGGAATAGGACATCCCCACCGCCTTGGCGCATTCCTCGTAGATGACGTCCATTTCCCGCCATTTGTGGCAGAAGTCGTCGGCCTGGTCGTAAATATCCGTCATGTTCGGCTCCGGGAATAGGAATGGTCTAAAAATAGATTGGTACATATTTATATCGGTCTCAATACTTTACTAATATACTTTTTTACCATCTCTTTGTCAACGTCAATTCGCTATATCGGTAAAAACATAATTACGTGATGCAATTCCGGCGCGACGATTTATCCGGATTGTCAATGACCTCGACGGCTATGCAAACGAAATTGTGAAGTTGAAAACCAGATACAGCTCTTGAGTCCGCAAATTCATTTATGAATAGCGCCAAGACTGTTCGATAACTAAAAAAGGGTGGGACGGATTGCCCCGCCCCATTGCCTTGTTACTTGATTAACCAGATGAAGACGACGATCCCGATGACGATGTAGATTATGGCGTGGTCGTCATTGTTGTTTTTCGAACTTGGCCGAGCTCGGTGAATCCTGATGTGTTGGTTGGCTTTCGCCCAGATGTGACGAACATGTTTTGACATGATTGCCCCTTTCGATGGATACAAAGGAAAATCCCGAAGATGCGCCCCCGGCTAAGTCGCATGGACGCTATGCCCATGGAGAAGCCGGTCTGGCGGCGTGGCGCACCCCCGGGAAAAATTTGGCGCAATTTGTTATGACGCCGTTGATGGCATGTTTTCAGATAAAACCCCGCCGACACGCCTCCGGCTAAGTCGCACGGAAGCATGCTCCGTGAGAAGCCGGCCTGGCGAGTGACGTGTGACGGGGAACGAGCTTGCCCTTTATTGGGTTTTCTTGCTCAGAATATGGCGCAACAGAATGAAGATGATGACGATGTCAAGCAGGGCGAGAACCGCCGCCGACAGCAAATAACCCCGGTTCTCAGGAGGCGCGCTAACTTCCGCTGTGCCGCTTTGGATTGAATTGTCGTTCACCAATTGGTTCATGTTGAAATTGAATTCCATTCTGGGTAACGTGGGGGGTTCGTCTTTGATCTTTGCATCTTGGTCAGCGTAGTGGTTTTGGTCCGACACGATTGCTGTTCCTGTTTCGCCTAATCGGAAACACATCACTACCGCCAACAGGACAAAGAACGCAATGCAAACTACTATCAGATTACGGTTCATATTGGGGCCTTTCACAGTTGGCGGATTTAGCTTCGGGGTCGGGTAACGCTTCGGTTGCTCAGCAGCATGCCCTGCATTCCAGACGGTAAACTTGAAGGCCGGTGTCGTTTATTCCGACTGACACAAATATCCTGCTGCCACAGTGAGGACACTTTTCCGCGACGAGCAGGTACCTATAGAGGGTGGTCACCCGGGTGCCTTGACCCGTGACATAGGTCCATTTTTCAAAAGCACTCATGCGGGTAATTGCTACGCCATGGCGTCACTGCCGTCCGTAGCATCTCCGGCCAGTCGCGTCCATAAACCTCGTTGCCGCATTCGTCACACCAACCAAGTTCCTGGTGGGCAACCGAAGGCAAAGGGTTGTAGCAGCCTCCGCATTCGACTGGTTCGAGGTCTGAATACTGCAGGCACTCAAGACAAATCCCTTCTGCCAGCTCTTCAGGGGTAGCGAGGACGTTGCCGCAGTATTCGCAGAACCACTCGCGAAGATGGGTTAAAAACGGGACTAGCCTACGCGGCAGAAATGAGTTGTTCGAAAACCAGATTCCGTCTTTCCAAATGCCTTGGTCTTCGTTACAAATGACCACGGCACCTTCGCCGTTCATGAAGACGAACTTGTTGCTGCTCCCGATGTGACGGGCAACGGCATTGAAGAATCTGGCAAGGTGGAGTGTTTCACCCGACAATTTGCCGAGATACCGGTCGCGATAGAGGATGGTGTCGGACAGTCGGCTGCCCTTGGGAACGTTGACGCAGGACAGAATTCCATTATGGGCAAAGCCCAGGTCGTTTTTGATTCGGTGCGGGTGACAGTTACGTTTATCGATGTTGCCGGCGGTAGCGATGCGGAAATGGAAAACCACCGGCAGACTGTCACCGTGCAATTTGCGGCACTTTTCCCACGCTTCGATAAACTCATCAAACTCGAAGTAACCTTTTTGGATAAGCAGACGGCCCTCGCAGGGGTACATAAATCCAGCACCGTCGGGGTTGTGTAAAAAGCAGGTTTCAAGAGTTTGACGCTCAATTGAAAGACCTTGGGGCTTGTAGACAATGATGCACATAGGCGATCCTTTGCAGAGAAAAGTGGGTGGCGTTAAACTGCCTGCCGAGTGAGGCGCTTCTGCACCTGACGGACAACACGGACGTCGACGACCACATCGGAAAGGGTGTGGATACACTTTTCGACCAGGAACGCCGACAGATTCCTATAGACGCCACGGTTTTGCATGATAAAACGCAGGAAACTCTGGGTATCCAGCTCCTGTAGGCCGCATAGCTTGGTGTAGTCAATTGCCGCCTTGACGGTTTCGAGATTTTTATAAAAGCGGTCGGTGCGGAGGGTGGAGTTGAAGATGCGGACTTCGACGGTTTGGCGGGTGTAGTTCAAGGCGCAGTAGCGGTCAATGTTGTTGTATGGGGAGGCGGGAAGATTGCTGAACCCGGCCCATTGTTCCAACTTGTCAGGCTTCCGTTGGGATATGGCGGTAAACAGCGGGCGGGCATTGCGAAAGAGGCGGTGAAATTTGAAAAGATGCAGACGGGAGAAGGCGTTCAGGCAGATGTGAACATGCATGCCACCGTAGTTGTGCCCGGAAAAACGCCGTCGCCGCAATTCTCCCAGGCAGTTTTCAATCGCCGGTTTACCGTCTGTAGCCGCGTAGGCATAGGTCTGGGGATGGAAAACGATCTCGAAACCGTCCTGAATTGAACTGTCATGCTTGCAGATGACCGCCGCAAGATCGAGGACGGTTTTGGCCGTGTCCGGATTGGAATAGGCGCCTCCGCTGGTGTTTTCGACCTCCAGCTCAACGCCCAGGAAAAACGCGTCGGCTTCAGAGTGTCTTTTCTCAAAATCTGTTCGATGGTAAATCCAGCTCGGTTTGTATGAATAGGGGTGAATCACCATGGCGCCGCTTTCACGGCGCACCCTATAACAGTCATCGCAATAGTCTTCGTCGTCATCGAAGTTGAGCGCCGAATTGTGATAGAGTTCGCCGCAATCGCAACAGCGATAATAATCGCCTCGTTCAAAACAATTCTGACAGATGCGGCCGCCGGAACCGAGGCAAAACGAACCCTCTTCAGTTACGTATCGCCCGCAATCCTCACAGCGATAGTAATGGTCATCGAGGCAGGTGTTGCAGACCAGGGCTTCGATGCCAACAATCCAGGTACCGTTGTCATCATGGATGACCCGGCCGCAATCGTTGCAGGAAAAGTAATGCTCGGAACAGGATTCGCAGATGGGATTGCCGTTTTCGTCCAAATAATCACTGTCCTTGGGAACGATTTCACTGCAGTCCGCACAGGAGGTATATTCCGCTGCACAGTCGGCGCAGATGCACTCCCCATCGACATTTTCAAGTGACGGCTCCCCCTCACTCAAAATCGAGCCGCAATCGGCACATTCGAGAACTTCCTCCTCTACTTGCATTTGTTTCCCCTTATAAATGGACAATAAAAAAGCCCCGCGCCGCAATGAAATGCAGGACGGGGCTGGTTGTATGTTTCAGATTGAATTGACTGGCAATATCGATATATGGATGGTATAATGTAATTACATTGGATATACGTCAATTGGAGATGCCGATGCTCAAAACCCTTACTCGCCATGGCAACAGCTATGCCCTGGTCATCGACAAACCGATAATGGAACTCTTGAAGATTGACCCGGAAACACCCCTGGAAATCACTACCGACGGGCACTCCCTCACCGTTACGCCGGCACAGGATACCGACAAGACGAACAAGCTCGTCAAGGCTCGACAGATCATGAATCGCAAATACGCCAAAACCTTCCGGAGATTGGCTAAATGAGAGATGTGTCGTTTCTCACTCCATCCGAAGCGCTGGAAATCCATGCCGAACAAATTGACCTCTACGGCGGCGAAAACGGAGTGCGTGACCTTGCCTTGTTGGAGTCGGCACTAGCCGCACCGAAGTCGGGCATGAATGGCGAATACTTTCATGCGGATGTTTTTGAAATGACGGCGGCTTATCTGTACCACATTGTGCAAAACCATCCTTTCGTGGATGGCAATAAGCGTACAGGATTGGCGTGCGCCTACGTGTTTCTGGCGATAAATGGATATGACCTTGATTGTGACCCGGATGAATTGGCGGATATGGTTTTGGAGGTGGCGAAAGGCGGGATGGATAAGGTGGGGGTAGCCGCGTTTTTGCGATTACATACGGTTGAATTGAACGATTAAACACAAGTGGGTTGCAGATTATTTTCTTCCCCGGTCGAGATAGGCGAGTACGCCCATAACCACCGCCAAATCATCGACCCAGCCGACCAGAGGAATGATGTCAGGAATCATGTCAATGGGTGCGATGCAATACAAGAGCGCCCCCACCACCAGCGCCTTCTCGAAACCGGTCAAGGTACCGTTCCTGAATAACCTCCACAATCGGGTAGCCTTTTCCGCAAGCCCACTATTTCGCAAGGCGGCGAGCCATCCGGCGAATTCGGCTGCCGCTTTTGCCTCCCCCTCCGGCGTCGCGGCTTCCTTGAGCCAGTTCGACGAGCGTAATTCCTTGGGGATGGCGTTGTTTTCATTGTTCATGATGTTCTCCTGGAAACACGTGGTGGACGCACTTTTTGGAGTGCGGCGAATTTGGCGATGCACGGTTTGTGATTAAAAATACGGCATGATCCATTATGACGGGGCGATGCGGCGACATGAGGGCAGTATGCACGTCTGGCTTAAAACAAACATTCAAATCAC
>JAVBRW010000100.1:0-5550 GCA_031547475.1 Planctomycetota bacterium | reverse complement strand
CCAGCCTTTTATTCGCATCGCCGGAATGGATAATGACATCCCGACTTTGTATATACCAAAGCGCGTATGGTTTTCGGTTATTCAACCCCATAACCTTCGCGCGCGCTTTGGGCTTGGGATTTACGTTTGTCCAAAACCAATCCGCTTTGGGTATACAGAATAAATTTGCTACATTTGCCGCATTTTGTCAAGCGCATGCGGAACTCCGGCAAGACCGGAATGGAATTTTTCCATTGCCCATTTCCCCTCGCCGGGGCGAAACGCGCGCCGGCAGCCGGAAGTAAACGCATCAAACAGCTTGCAAAAAAAAATCCCTTTTCTATAATGAATTGTCCATTGCCGGGATATGATGACAGGTGGGGTTTCCGACCGTTTCAGCGCAAAGGCGGGAATTATGAGTGCCAACACTATCCGGAAAAGTAAGGAAAGCACGCGCATCGCCATCAACCCGCCTACATTTTCGCCGCCTCGGGAGATGCGCGCAGTTTATCTCGAAAATCACAAGGACGAACTACCGAAAATGCTCGCCTCCGCCAGGGCGGGAGATTGGAAACCGGTTCTTGACATTGCCAATCATGTTCGTGGCACCGGCGCCATGTATGGATTCGCCAATATCGGCGAAGCGGCGGAGAAATTGGTCAAGGCGGTGGAAAACGGTTACAACAACAGTCTGGCATTCCTGGAGCAATACGTCAAGGCAGTGTCGGAATCCTATGTATGATTTTCCCCGGCGATCCGCTGGGCAAACTCAACGCGTTTATACTGAAGCGCGCTGAGAATTCGGTTTTTCAACCTTATAACCTTAATGCGCGCTTCAGGCTTGGGATTGACGTTTCCCAAAAACCAAAATGAGTCTGGTATAGCGAGGAATTATGCACTTAACCCCTTTCGGCGCCAAACAAATCGCAATCGGCATGGTTGTTTTTTCCATTCTTACCCTGATTTGCATCAGCTTATTCCGGAGCAGCGGCTCGTACGGTTATCTCCTTCCCATCTTCCCGCTTGCCCTGGTGTTCGGGTGGATGTTGTGGTTTTTTCGCGATCCGCCGCGGACCATACCGCCCGAACCGGGCCTGATCGTCAGCCCGGCCGACGGTGTCGTCACCCATCTGGACGAAGCGGACGAACCCGACTTCATCGGCGGTCGCGCCCGGCGCTGCTCCATATTTCTTTCCATATTCAGCGTTCATCTGAATCGGGCGCCGGCGAGCGGCGAAGTCCAATTCGTCAAATTCCGGCCGGGCAGCTTTTTCGACGCGCGGCGGGAGGAATCGCTGGTCAAAAACCAGAATCAGGATATCGGCATAGTCACCGACGAGCCCGGCATGCCGAAAAAAATGGCGGTCAGGCAATCCACCGGCGCCATCGCCCGCACCATCGTCTGTCCCGTGCAGACGGGACGCAAGCTGAAGCGGGGCGAACGCTACGGCATGATCAAGTTCGGTTCCCGCACCACCCTTTTCCTTTCCCGCGACGCCGAGGTGGAATGGCTGGTCAAGGTGGGCGATCCGGTGAAGGCGGGCGAGACGGCGGTGGCGAGAGTAAAAGCGAAATAACACCAAATTCAATTTAAGATATAAGATTTAAGATTTGTTTCCGACGGTTGCGTGTCTTCCAGTAATAAATCTTAAATCTACAATCTTAAATCTTAAATCAATACAAGGACTCACAACACCATGGAACCCATATCCCCTTATCCCCGGGTGCACATACTGCCTTCCCTGTTGACTATCGGCAATTTCGCCTGCGGCTTTTTTTCCATCGTATTTTGCCTGAACGCTCTGTTTTTCTCGACGCGCGGTCAAACCATGGAAAAGTCGACCGACAGCGTCCAGGTCAGCGCCGTCGCCATGGCGGTCAGCATGGCGGACGCCAAAGGCACCCGGGACAACGAGTTCCTTTCCTCCCCGAAAGGCTCGCTCGCCCGCTCCTCCTACCTGCTGCAATGGGCGTGCGTCATCATTTTCATAGGCATGCTGTTCGACATGCTGGACGGGAGGGTGGCCCGCATGATGGGCGCCTCGAGCGAGTTCGGCAAAGAGCTCGACTCGCTGGCCGACATCACCACCTTCGGGGTGGCCCCCCCCATCATCGTCAATTCGCTGTGGATTTCGGTCATGCCGGTGACGTCCTCCTGGTGGGGGCAGGTGCTTATCTTCGGCGCCGTCTACGCCGCCTGCGCCATGCTTCGCCTCGCCCGCTACAACGTCGAGTCGGGAACGGCGGACAAGAATATCTTCACCGGACTGCCGAGTCCGGCCGCGGCCGGCTGCGTGGTGACGGCGGTCATGGTGGCCTACGGCGACTATCCCGCCATCGAGGCGTTCTGCCGCTACCTCGACGCCCTGATCGGCCCCGGGATGAACGCGTTCCAGGTCAAGGTCAATATTCTCGGCCTGTTCCTCATCGTCCCCGGCCTCCTCATGGTTTCCTCCATCCCGTTCGTTCACGTCTCGAACCGCTACCTTTCGGGCAAGAAGTCGTTCACCCTGCTGGTGCTGGCGGTCATTCTACTCGCCCTGCTTTGGCAGGAGCCGCGCATAGTCATGTTCCTCCTGTTCAACGGATACATGGTTTGGGGCGTGGTGGCGGCGGCCAGGAAAAAGTGGCTGGGCAAAAAAGACCCGATAATCGACGAGGAACCGCAATCCGAATCCGCCGACGGAGACGATACCGCATAGATCGACCCGCCCCTTGCGGGCAGCCCGGGCGTTTCGGAATGCAAATTATGGACCAGGGCCGGGAATGTTCCTCCCCGCCCCAGCAGAACGGAGGGATTGTTATGGAAAACATGGTCGCGGTAATTCTTGGCGGCGGCAAAGGGAGCAGGCTCTTTCCCCTGACCAAGGAACGTTCCAAACCGGCGGTCGCCATTGCCGGCAAGTATCGGCTGATCGACATCCCCATCTCCAACTGCATCAATTCCGGCATCACCCAGATGTACGTCCTGACCATGTACCAGTCGGCCTCCCTGAACAACCACATATCGAACGCCTACCGTTTCGATCAGTTTTCCCGCGGTTTCGTCCAGGTCCTGGCCGCCGAACAGACGGCCCACAGTTCCGAATGGTTCCAGGGCACGGCCGACGCGGTGCGGAAAACCCTCCCCCACCTCGGCTACAAGCACGGCCACGTCGGGTTGGTCCTCATCCTCTCGGGCGATCACCTTTACCGCATGAACTACCGCATGTTCCGCGACTCCCATATCAAGTCCGGCGCCGACATCTCCATCGCCGTCATGCCGGTGGCGGCCAAGGACGCGCCGGAACTCGGCATTCTCAAGGTCGACGAATCCGGGCGCATCGTCAAGTTTGTCGAAAAGCCGAAAACGGAGGAAGCGCTGGCCGATCTGAGGACCGACACCACCCTTTTCGGCCTGACGCCGGAAGAGGCGGAGCGCCGGCCCTACCTCGCCAGCATGGGCATTTACATCTTCGACCCGAAAACCCTGAACGATCTGCTGACCTCCGACATGTCGCGGACCGATTTCGGCAAGGAAATCATCCCCCAGGCCATAACCACCCATAAAATGCAGGCGTACTGCTTCGACGGCTACTGGGCCGACATCGGTACCATCCGCTCCTTCTACGAGGCGAACCTGGATCTCGTCTCGCCGGTGCCGAAGTTCAACCTGTTCGACCCCAGCCAGCCAATCTACTCGAACACCCGTTTCCTGCCCGGCGCCAAGATGAACCGCGCTTCGATCGAGGCCGCCCTGCTGTGCGACGGCACCATTGTCGAGGGCGCCACCGTCCGCGACTCCATCCTCGGCACCCGCGCCCGCGTTCGCCACGGCTCGGTCATCGAGGAATCGCTCGTCATGGGCGCCGACTTCTACCAGCGCGGCGACGATCCCGCCCCGCAGATCGGCATCAACGAAGGCGCCTATCTCAAGCGCTGCATCATCGACAAAAACGCCTCGATCGGCCGTTACGTCCAGATGGTCAACCGCCAGAACCTGCAAACCTACGACGATCCGGAAGAGCGCTTCTTCGTCCGCGACGGCATCATCATCGTGGCCAAGGACGCCATCATTCCGGAAGGGTTTGTTTTCTAATTGAATTGGGGGTGAGGGGATGAAGCGGTTATCGAGATGGTTCATCAACGGTCTTGTCGCGTTTCTCCCGATTACCATCACGCTGTATGTGACCTGGTGGATCGCATCGCTGGCCGAAAGCGTTTTCGGCGCGCCTCTCAGGCGCTGGCTCGGCATGCGCTCGACGGAAGAGGCGGGACATTATTTCTACGGCCTCGGCCTCATTTTCATGATCCTGTTCCTCATCGGGGTCGGCGTGTTCCTCGAGTTCTACTTGGGCAGGCTGATGATGCATTGGAGCGAGCGGTTGCTGGCGAAGATTCCCGGCGTCAAACAGCTCTACCAGAGCATCAAGGAAGTCATCGACTTTTTCAACCCAAGCAAGAAGATGATGTCCGGCAATTACATGGTCATCGTCACCCTGACGGCCGACGTCAGGGTGCTCGGTTACGTGACAAGGGACAATCTGGATATCATCAAGGGGGATATCGGCGGAAAGGACGACGTTGCGGTCATCCTCCCCTTCTGCTACCAGATGGGCGGCAACACCATCATCGTGCCCCGCCACATGGTCAGGCCCCTCGACCTGTCTTTCGAGGACGGCATGAAAATCGCCCTGTCCGGATTCGTCCTTGCCGGGGAAAAAACCGAGGCCAGGCAGATTCCCGCCCCAAAAACACCATAAGGAGATTACCCGCATGTCATTCATGAACGACAAATTCCTGCTCACCACCCCTTCGGCCGAGCGCCTCTATTTCGAATACGCCAAGGACATGCCGCTGTACGATTACCATTCCCACCTGCCGGTCAACCAGATAGTGGACGATTCCCGTTTCACCAACCTGACCCAGGTCTGGCTCTACGGTGATCACTACAAATGGCGGGCGATGCGCGCCTGCGGCGTTCCGGAAAAGCTGGTGTCCGGCATTCCCGAGGCCGGAGACGATTACGCCCGGTTCGAGGCGTGGGCCGCCACCGTTCCCCAGACCATCGGCAACCCGCTGTACCACTGGACCCACCTCGAGCTCCAGCGCTATTTCGGCATCGACACCCTGTTGTCGCCGAAGACGGCCAAAGAGATTTATGAAAAAGCCAACGCGCAACTGGCCAAGCCCGAGTTTTCCGTCCGCAACCTTATCCGCAATTCAAACGTCAACGTCGTCTGCACCACCGACGATCCGATAGACAATCTCGAAGCGCACCAGAAACTGGCCAAGGAAAACTGGGGCGCCAAAGTGTACCCGGCCTGGCGCCCGGACAACGCGCTGGCCGCCAACGACGCCCCGTTCCTCAACGCCTGGCTGGACAAGCTGGAAACGGCGTCGGGCAAGAAAATCGCCTCCTACGCCGATCTCCACGACGCGCTGTGGGCGCGGCACCAGTTCTTCCACGATTGCGGCTGCCGGCTGTCCGACTACGGCATCGAGAAGCCCTACGCCGTCTCCTACACCGAATCCCAGGCCGCCGCCGCCTTCAAGAAGGCCCGGGGCGGGGCATCCCTGGCCGGGGAGGAG
>JAVBRW010000348.1:0-5640 GCA_031547475.1 Planctomycetota bacterium | reverse complement strand
TCAGCGCACGCCTGAACTCGTTCAAGGATTGGCAGGTTGCGGCCAGAGCCGTCAACGATTCAAGCGCGGACAAGTCGGAATAGCTTGCCAGCGCTTTTTTAATCGAGGCGGGAATTTGGCCGAAACGGGCTTCGAGGAATGTGATAATCGCCTTTACCTCACCTTCGGTCAAGCCTTCCGCCCGTCCTCTTTTCAACCCTTCGAGCATCAATTCGTCAGCCGAGGTCATGGCCATTTCTTCCGCCTCCTTTCGTCCGAATATCTTTCCGAATGAACGGACGTAAAAGTCCTTGAGATTCTTGAACTTGAACTGCACCGAAGCGTAACGGAGCAGGGCGGACATCCAGCTTCCGGCCCGCTGGTCGCTTTTGGCTTCCGCCAGTGTCTCTGTTATACTGTCCATCCGCTCCGGCAGATTCCCCGCGCTCGCCGCCTGCAATGCCCGCAACAATGCTCGCAACGCCGGCAAGCCTTGAAGAGGTTCGTCCCGCATCGACGCCAAGTCTATCAGAAACAGGGGAAATTTCAATACATCCGGATCCGCTCCGGGCGCTTTCGCCAACAGGTCGGGCATGCGGGGCATGTCTTTCCATCGGGTTTTGCCGTGATACAGCACCACCGCCACGGGATAGGGGAATTCCTCCGCCCGGCCACCGGTTTCCCGCGTTTCGAGCATTTTTTCGTATGTGTTGACGATATAGCGGAGAAGGCGGAAACTGATTAGGCGATCCTTTTTCGACTGGTGTTCGATGAAGATGAACACTTCGGAGCGGCGCCCGTTGTTTTTGAATGTGGTGGAAAAGCGCAAATCGCCCATGTATTCGGCCAGCGTCTCGTCCACATCGGCGGTTGCTTCGCATTTCAAATTGTCCAAATCCAGCAATTCGACAATGCCGGGATCGACCTAGTGGCGCAGCAGATCGGCGGTCAAATCCTCGGCCGCGAGGAAATGCCGCGCCAGCGTGTCGTGCGGGTGCGGAACAGCGCTTTTCGCCATATGCGGCTCCAGGTTATTTGCCGGAAAGCGGCATTATGCCCGGTTGCACGCTACAAGTCAATCCGCGCCATGGGCGAATACACCGGCCCGGTGCGCCGGAGCGTGCTCATGAACACCACCACCGCATCGACATCGAGAAAGCCGTAGACCTTGTCCTCGAACGCCGCCGCCGCCCGATCGAGTCCGTCGGCGTCGGCCGGCAGTTTTACCCTGCCCAGCGTCAAATGCGGGCGGAACGGCCGGCGCTCCCGCTCGTAGCCGAGGCTGACGCATGTCTCTTCCACCGTTTCACCGAGGCGAACGGCGTCCTCGCTTCCTTCGCCGCAGCCGGCCCAAATGACCCTCGGGTGACGCCAGTGCGGAAAACAGCCTATCCCTTTCACCTCGAGAGCGAACGCGCCGGATCCGGCGACGTCCTCGCGGAGCGCGTCGAACAATTCCTCCAGATCGTTTTCCTTGACATCGCCGAGAAAGCGGAGCGTCAGGTGCAGGTTGTCGGGGCTTGACCATTTGACCAGGGGGGCGGCGGCTTTGAGTTTCGCCATGTCGCGGGAGAGGGAGGAGCGGAGTTCTTCGGATAACTCGACGGCGATAAAAGTGCGGATCATTTCAGCTCCAATTAACAATTAAGAATTAACAATGAATAATGGATGGGTTAATTATATAATTAATAATTAGCTCATCCATTATTCATTGTTAATTCTTAATTATCAATTCGAAAGATCACACTCCCTTTGCGTTAATCCTGCGCATCTCTCCGTCCGTCCAGTTCGTTTTCACTTGGTGGCCAGGCAGGGGGCGAAGGCGCTGGTGCACGGCGTCGACGATCCAGAAGTCCTGCGGGAAGAACGAATCTTCCTGTTCGGCGGCGGGCGTGATCCAGTTCTTCGAACCGACGACGGCGACCGGGGCGTCGAGGTAATCGAACGCCAGGGCGGTGACGTTCGAAGCGACCGTGTGCATGAACGAACCGCGTTCGCACGCATCGGAGGCGAGAAGCAGGTGCCCGGTCTTTTTGATGCTTTCGACAATCGGCTCGTAGTTGAGCGGGTTCAGGTTGCGGAGATCCCAGACCTCGACCGACAGACCGTACTTTTCCTCGATAATCTTGGCCGCGTCCAGGGCGCGGTAAAGGGTGGCGCCGACGGTGGCGATGGTCAGGTCCTTGCCCTGTTTCCGCAGGGCCGGTTCGCCGAACGGCACTTCGTAGCGGCCGGTGGGGACGCCGCCCTTTTCGAAGATTTCCGGCTGGTCGTAAATGCGCTGCGATTCGAGGAACACGACCGGGTCGGTGCCCTTGAGGGCGGTGTACATCATGCCCTTGGCGTCGTACGGCGTGGCCGGGAACACGACCTTGAGGCCGGGGACGTGGGCGAACATGGCCGACCAGTCCTGCGAATGCTGGGCGCCGTACTTGGCGCCGACCGAGATGCGGAGCACGAGCGGCATCTGCAATACGCCGGCCGACATCGACTGCCACTTGGCCATTTGGTTGAACACTTCGTCGCCGCAGCGGCCGATGAAGTCGCAGTACATGATTTCGACAATCGCCCGCCCGCCTTCCAGCGCGTAGCCGACGCCGGCGCCGACGATGGCGCCTTCGCTGATCGGGCTGTTGAACAGGCGGTGGTAGGGGATGCTTTCGGTCAGGCCCCGGTAGACGGCGAAGGCGCCGCCCCAATCGCGGTTTTCCTCGCCCCAGGCGCACAGGGTCGGATCTTCGTAGAAGCGGTCGATAACGGCTTCGAAAATCGCTTCCTTGTAGACGATGGTTTTCATCCCGGAGACTTTCTTGCCGTTCTCGTCCAGGCCGAAGCGGGACTTGGGGGCAAGGCGCTTGATCTGCGGGTTTTCGGCCAGCGGCATGAGGACTTCGGGTTCGCGATCGTCCAGCTTCAGCTTGGTTTGGCCGGAGAACATGACTTTTTCGATGCAGTCGGTCTTGACCGGATCGAGATAGGGCGAAACCTGCGGATCAATCGCCTTTTTGAACGCTTTCAGCACCAGTTCCTTGGCGAGGGCGAGGTTGGCGTCGATCTGGGCCTGACTGGCGGCGCCGGCGTCGACCAACTCTTTCGCGAAGGCGGGAATGGCGTCCTGGGCCATCCACTCGTCCATCTCCTCTTTCGTCCGGTAGCTCATGGCGTCGGACGGCGAGTGGCCGGAGAAGCGGTAGGTGATGGTGTCGAGGAGGACCGGGCCGCGCCCTTCCTCGAGGATTTTCCGCTTGCGGCGGTAGGCGTCGATGACGGCCAGGGGCTTCAGGCCGTCGACGCGTTCGGCGTGCATCTGTTCCGGATTGATGCCGGCGCCGAGGCGGGCGAGGATCTGCAGGCCCATGGTTTCGCCGAACGGCTGGCCGCCCATGCCGTAGAGGTTGTTGACGAAGTTGAAGATGAGCGGCAGGCCGCCGTTGTGGCCCTTGTCCCACAGGGAGCGGAACTGCTCCATGGTGCCGAAGCACAAGCCTTCCCACACCGGGCCGCAGCCGAGGGAGGCGTCGCCGATGTTGGCGACGACGATGCCGGGCTTTTTGTTGACCCGCTTGTAGAGGGCGGCGCCGACCGAAATGTCGCCGGAACCGCCGACGATGGCGTTGTTCGGGAACACGCCGAAGGGCGGGAAAAACGCGTGCATGGAGCCGCCGAGGCCCTTGTGCCAGCCGGTTTCGCGGGCGAAGATTTCGGCCAGGGTGCCGTAGATGAAGAAATCGTCGGCCAGATCGCGGACCGTTCCCTTGGCGTCCTTTTCGACGCGGGACAGGGTGGCGCCGCCGAAGTAGTTTTTCATGATGTCCATCAGCTTCGCTTCGTCGAGCTGGCGGATGCTGCGGAGTCCGCGCGCGAGAATTTCCGAGTGGGCGCGGTGGCTGCCGTAGCAGTGGTCGTCGGTGCTCAGGGTGTAGGCCTGGCCGACGGCGAGGGATTCCTGGCCGATGGACAGGTGGGCCGGGCCCCGGTGGTTGTATTCGATGCCTTCGTATTTGCCTTCCTTTTTGATGCGGTCGATCATGGTCTCGAACTCGCGGAGGATGGCCATGTCGCGGTGCATGCGCACGAGATCCTCTTTCGGGAAGTTTTTCGCCGCCTCGGCCATGGGGGTGTCGTAGGCGTTCAGGAGAATGTCCTGAAAGCTGAGCTTGCCCTTTGCCCGGATCTGGTTGGGGCTGAGGGTGATTGATTTGACCATGATTCGACCTTTCTTTAAAAGTTTTTCAAAGCGCCGATTAAACCGCCAATCGGCGCTTTGAAAAATTGAAATTGTCCGGCAACCTTCCAAAAAAGCGAACCACATTCAATCCATGGCCATTCGGCGGTTTGAATGGCCATGGATTGAATCACAAAAACATCACTTCCTTCATGATTTCCGCCACCGTCGGGTGCGGGAACACAACTTCGCGAATGTCCTGCGCCCGCATCTCGTTCTCGATCATGACGCAGGCCGCGCCGATCATTTCGGAAGCGTAGGGGCCGACGACATGCATGCCCAACAGCTCGCCGCGTTCGCCCAGAATCGCCTTGACGAACCCGCGCTCGCCCTCGGTCTCGGCCAGGAAGCGGCCGCTGGCCCCGAGGGGCATTTTCACCGCCCGCGCCTTGATGCCTTTTTCCTTCGCCATATCCTCGGTCATGCCGACCGACGCGACTTCGGGATCGGTGTAGATGACGGCGGGGATGGCGTCCTCGCGGCAGCATTCGGATTTGCCGAACATGTTGTGGACGGCGACGGTCGCCTGGCGCGATGCGAAATGCGCCAACTGGAAGCGGCCGGTGACATCGCCGGCGGCGTAGACGCCCGGGACGTTGGTCATGGCTTTCTCGTCCACCTTGATGCGGCGCTTGTCCATGTCGAGGCCGAGGCTTTCGAAACCCATGCCGTCGAGGTTGGCGACGCGGCCGGCGGCGACAAGAATCAGATCGGCCGACACCGACTGCGCCTTGCCCTGCTTGTCGGTGAAGAAAACCTGGTTGTTTTCGACCTTTTCCACCTTGGCGCCGGTGTGGACGGCCGCTCCCTTTCCCTCCAGCTTCCGCTGAACGGTGATGGCGATTTCCTTGTCCATCGGGCCGCAGATCTGCGGCAGCATTTCGAGGACGGTGACTTTCTTGCCGAGCAGGCTGTAGAAAAAGGCGAATTCGATGCCGATGACGCCGCCGCCGATGACGATCAGGCTGTCCGCCAGCGTTTCCCGCGCCAGCATGCCGGTGGAATCGACGGCCGCCGGGTTGTCCTTGAGGCCGGGGATAGGCGGGGTGGCGGGACGGGAACCGGGGCAGAGCAGGAGGTTTTGCCCTTCGTAGACCGTGTCACCGACCTTGATTGCGTTCTTGTTGACGACAACGCCGGCGCCCTGGACCACTTCGACTTTGCCCCGTTTCATCATGCCGGCGACGCCGCTCCGGAGCGTTTCCTGCACCTTGCCGGTGCGGGCCTTCATGACCGGGTAGTCGAATTTGGCGCCCTCGACCGTAACGCCGAACACGCCGGCGTGGAGGGCGTGGTCGTACAGCTTGGCCGAGTTGAGGAACGATTTGGTCGGTATGCAGCCGCAGTTCAGGCAGACGCCGCCCAGCTTGTCTTTTTCGATGAGCAGCGTTTTCTTGCCCATGCCGCCGGCGTGCTCGGCCGCGACATAGCCGGCC
>JAVBRW010000408.1:0-3076 GCA_031547475.1 Planctomycetota bacterium | reverse complement strand
TCCTTGCCGGTGTCGGCCCGCGATTCGTCCTTTTCGCCGTAGGTGCCGTAGTAGTACGGATTGGCGGCGGGGGCGGTGCCGGCGCAGGTGTCGACCAGGCGGTAGCCGGCGCGGACGCCCAATTGCCCGCGCTTTTTCCTGACTTCCTTCTGGCTCGAACCGGTGAGATGGGCAAGCTGCACGTCGGAGAAGCCGAAGCGCTTGGCCCGGATCATTTCCTTCGCGGTGAAGTCGGCCAGTTTCCTGCCCTTGATCGCCGCCTCTTCCTCGAGGATTTCCTTCATCTGGTACGTCCACCACGGATCGATGCCGGACAGTTGGAAAATCTCTTCCGGCGTCATGCCGCGCTCCAGCGCGTAGCGGAGATGGTAGAGGCGATCGCGGTTCGGCACCACCAGGCGGTTCCGGATCTCGTTGTCGTCCAGGAGGGCGGGATCGGGATCCTTGCCGTCGCCGCCGAAGCCGAAGCGGCCGTTTTCCATCGAGCGCATGCCCTTCTGCAGCGCTTCCTTGAAGGTGCGGCCGATGGCCATGACTTCGCCGACCGATTTCATCTGGATGCTGATCGTCTCGTCGGATCCGGGGAATTTCTCGAACGCGAAGCGCGGGATTTTCACCACGACATAGTCAATGGCAGGTTCCGCGCTGGCGACATTGGCGGGGATGATGTCGTTCTGGAGTTCGGTCAACTGGTAGCCGACCGCCACCTTGGCCGCGATCTTGGCGATGGGGAAGCCGGTCGCCTTGGACGCCAGCGCGCTCGAGCGGGAGACCCGGGGGTTGAGTTCGATGGCCACCATGCGGCCGGTTTTCGGGCACTGGGCGAACTGGATGTTGCAGCCCGAGGTCCGGAGGCCGATGGAGCGCATGATGCGGAACGATTTGTCGCGCATTTCCTGGATCTCGGCGTCGGTCATCGTCTGCGCCGGCGCGACGGTGATGGAGTCGCCGGTGTGGACGCCCATCGGATCGAGGTTTTCCACCGTGCAGATGACGATGCCGTTGCCGGACGAGTCGGCCATCATTTCGATCTCGAGCTCTTTCCAGCCCGCCACCGATTCCTCGACCAGGATTTCGCCGACCATGCTGGCGTTGAGGCCGATCAGGGCCATGCGCTGGAATTCCTCGATATTGTACGCCATGCCGCCGCCGGTGCCGCCGAGGGTGAAGGCGGGGCGGATGATGCACGGCAGCCCCACTTCCTGGACGACGCGCATCGCCTCGTCCATGCTGCGGGCCAGGCCGGACTGGGGCAGGTCGACCCCGGCCGCGCGGACCGCTTCGCGGAACGCGTCCCTGTCCTCGGCCTTGTGGATGACTTCCCGATCGGCGCCGATCAGCTCGATGTCCAGTTCCTTCAATATGCCGGCGTCCGCCACCTGGAACGCCATGTTCAACGCGGTCTGTCCGCCGAGGGTGGGGAGCAGGGCCTGCGGCCGCTCCTTCCGCAGGACCGCCGCCACCGCCTCCATGGTCAGCGGCTCGACATAGGTGCGGTCGGCCGTGCCGGGGTCGGTCATGATGGTGGCGGGGTTCGAGTTGATGAGCACAACCTCGTACCCCTCGCTTTTCAGCGCCTTGCAGGCCTGGGTGCCGGAGTAGTCGAATTCGCACGCCTGGCCGATGATGATGGGGCCGGCGCCGATGACGGCGATTTTCTTCAAGTCGGTGCGTTTGGGCATGGTATTATTTCCTCATCATCTCATGAAACCGGTCGAACATGTACAGGCTGTCCCTTGGCCCCGGTTCGGATTCGGGGTGGAACAGGATGCCCATCAATTTCCGCTCGTCCGACTTGAAGCCTTCCAGAGTGCCGTCGTTCAGGTGGAAATGGGTCGGCGCCAGATCGGCCCCGGCCAGACTTTCGCCCTCTATCCAGAATTCGTGGCACTGCATGGTGATTTCGCTGGACGGCCCGCCCGGCCGGCCGACCGGATGGGCGCCGAGGTGGGAGCGGCCGTTCGCCACCACGTTGGCGCCGGCGGCGTCGGCCAGGAGGCCCGCGCCGATGCCGATGCCCCACAGCGGAACCTTGCCGATCAGGCCAACGGCGGCGTCGAGGGTTTTCGGCCGGCTGTCCGGCGCGCCGGGGCCGGCGGAAAGCACCACCCCGTCCGGCTGTTCGGCCAGCGCCTTGTCAGCCGGCCAGTCGGCCGGCACCACCTTGACGGCGCAGCCCATGCCGGACAGGCGGCGGAGAAAGCCTTTTTTCACGCCGAGATCGTAGACCAGCACCCGGTATTTCTGGCCGGACGGCGAGGCGTCCTTCCATTCGTACGGCTCGCCGGTGCCGGCGTCGCCGGCCTGCCAGGCGGCCGCGTCCTTGGCGAATTCCTTCGCCAGCGCGTCGGCGTCGGCGTGGCGGCCGCAGCCGAGGACGGCGCGGACGGTTCCCCGGCGCGCGACGATTTCGGTTATCGTCCGGGTATCGACGTCCTCGATGGCGGGGATGCGGTTCCGCTTGAGGAACTCGTCCATCGTCTCCGTCCCGAGGCGGTTGGCCTTGATGCGGCTGAACTCGCGGGCGATAACCGCCCGCGCCGCCACCGCGTCCGACTGCAGGTCGGCCGGCACGACGCCGGCGTTGCCGACGTGGGGATAGGTGAAAGAGACCATTTTTCCGGTGTAGACCGGATCGGTCAGCAAATCGGAAAAGCCGGCCGACAGCGACGACAAGGCCATGACGCCGGTCGCCACGCCTTCGTGCCCGGCGGCGGTGCCGTGGAACGGCTCCTCGTTTTCCAACAACAGAATTGCCGGTAATGCCATGTTTGCTCCTGTTCATACCAGAAAAAACCCTTTCCCGAAGGAAAGGGCTGGAAACAATTCGCCTATGTCGTGAATATGGTTTTTGCACGTTTCCTTCGCCACGCGATTTTCACGACCGAGCCTCCAATTCAATGCATTCAAGATTTAGCTGTCGTTTTGCAAATCGGGATTTATTGATTCCGTCATCAATAATGTTACTCGACTTGAAAACCGGTGCGTGACGGCCCGTGAGCCGCCCCCTCACCCCAACCCTCTCCCCCTCACGGGGGCGAGGGAGCGTACTGAGCGAACGGCAAAGGAAAAGCAA
>JAVBRW010000276.1:0-2665 GCA_031547475.1 Planctomycetota bacterium | reverse complement strand
GTAAAGGCCGCTTTCGGAGACGGCATTCATCATCTGAGCGCCGCCAAGGGTGTCGGCAGTGGCGTGGCAAACACTGTTTCGGGTGTCACCGACACGGTTGGCGGCCTGATTGGATCTGCCGGCACAGCTTTGAGTAACTGGTGGAATGGCACGCCCAGCCCAGCGCCAGCCGATCCCACTCAGAGCGAGGCATTGCAGTTTGCACAACAGCGCGCCGCCCGCGAACGGGACGCGTTCCGCGCCAGTGCCGACATTCGTTTCCATAACGTGCCGCCCAATGTCGATGTGAAATCACAAGGGTGGGGCGGTATGTCGGTAGCGCGCTCACCGCTGGATATCGCGCGCAACGGCGTGCGAATGGGGGGAATTCAATGAGCTTCCCTCAATTCTGGCAACCGGCTTCTTTTCGCGGCGCCCCTTTCTTCGTCGAGAGCTACGACAACGAGGGCGGTCGTCGTGGCCCCGATCATCAGTTCCCCAACAAGGAAACTGGCTACGCGGAAGATACCGGCAAGCAGATGGAGGGCTTTTCCGTTGATGCCTATGTCGTGAAAAGCATAGGCGATCCCGAATACGCCTCGCGCCGGGATGCCTTGAAAAAGGCGCTCAACCAAAAAGGTCCCGGCGAGCTTGTCCATCCGGCGTTCGGCACGGTGCGGGTGCAACTCCGGACATGGCAGCTTGGCGAAAACAAAAACCGCCTCGGCCTGGTTCCCTTCAAGCTGAATTTTGTCGAGGCGTCCACCCAGACCTATCCCACCGCCAGGCGCAGCGCCGCCTCGGGCATGGGGTCGTTTGCCGGCAAAGCGCATCAACTCGCGGCCGAGGCGTTCAGCCAGGCCTTCGCCGTTGCGGGGAAAAGCGATTACCTTCGCGGGTGTGTCGAAGACGATGTGCAAAAAATCGGGAGCCTGTTCTCCCGGATGTGTTCTTCATTCGGCATCCCGATTGATTCTTCCAGTCTCCTTTCCATGCTGATTGAAAGCGTTGTTAATGCGAGCGACGAAGACGACAACTTCGCTATCGCCGACGCGGTGGCTGCATTCCCGATGGCGGTTACCGCCTGGGCCGAAGCCCCATGGAGCAATCGCAGGAACGCGGACGGCTCCTATCGCGGCGCCTCGCAATACAACGGTGGTGGCCCGTTGGAGGCGACTGCGGTCGCCTCACTGTTCCGCGTCTATGATTTCGATCTAGCTGCAGCCGGCATCACCGCGAAGACCGCGATAAGCCGGCAACAGGCTGACAATGCGGCGGCGTTGGCGCAGTTGGTGCGTTTAAGCGCGGTCGTCGAATCCGCCCGGGTGGCGCCGTATGTGAATTGGACGACGCTGCAGCAGGCCGAATCCGCCCGTGATCGCATCGCCAACGCACTCGACGCCGAAATGGAAACGACCGAAAGCGACGAGCTGTACAACGCCCTTGCGGATATGCGCATCCTGGTCATTCGCACCGTTCCGCCGGAAAGCGGCCAGTTGCCCGCGCTGATGGATTATATGCCGCTGGTAACCTGTCCTTCGCTCGCTCTCTCGTACCGTCTATACGGCGCTTCGGGTCGCGCCGAGGAGATTGTGAAAATCAATGGCTTGAGGCACCCTGGTTTCATCCCTGGCCAGGTATGCATACAGGTGCTATCGAATGTCGGATGAAGAAGAGGAAATTATCATCTCGGTAAATGGCGCCAGCTACGGCGGTTGGAAAACCGCCTCCGCCCTCACCTCAATCGATGCGGTGTGCGGATCGTTCGACGTTGGCCTCATGGATAAATGGGGCGAGGCGGACATGCCAGCGGAAATCCGCCCTGGCAATTCCTGTCAAGTGCTGGTGGGCGACGACCCGGTTATTACCGGATACGTGTATAGGGTGGCCCCCAGCATCTCGGAAAACGACCATGGCATAACCATCTCGGGGCGGGACAAGACTTCGGACCTGGTGGATTGTTCGGCCGAAGTCAATTCCTTCGAGCTGATCGGACTCAAGCTGGACGCCATGGCGCGGTTGATCTGCGACAAGTTTGGGATTTCCGTCGTGGTAAAAACCGATGTCGGGCCGGCATTCAAACGATTCGCGGTCAATGTCGGAGAGTCAGCATTCAATTTTCTCGAACGGGCAGCAAAGCAGCGCGGCGTACTGCTTACGACCAACAGAGAAGGTGCGCTTGTCCTTTCGGCGAGAGGCGTGTTTGAAGATACAGGCGATGCGCTTGTCGAGGGCGAAAACATAAAGGTAGGCGCCGCCGTCTATGACTGGACGAATAGGCATAGCGAATACTTGGTAAACGGCCAAATGCCGGCGTTCAACGATGGCGCCGACGAACCCATCCACGATCAGGTGGGCAAAGCCCGCGACCCAAATGTGATGCGGTATCGTCCGCTGATTCTCACGGCGGAGTCCTGGGCCACCAGGGAATCGGCCCGCATCAGGGCGGAGAACGAATGCACGTGTCGCGCAGGCAAGGCTACGCGGGTCAATATCCAGGTGACGGGATGGCGGCAGTCCAGCGGGGCATTATGGATCCCGGGAATCAAGGTGTCAGTTACCTCTCGGTCGCTCTATCTGGACAACGCCGAACTGGTCGTGTCCAGCGTGCGCCCGAGCTTTTCTGATTCGGACGGCCGCATCACCGAGCTCGAATTGACGCGCCCCGATGCGTACCTGGAAAGCT
>JAVBRW010000267.1:0-6709 GCA_031547475.1 Planctomycetota bacterium | reverse complement strand
CGTCTCCGAACCAATGGCGCCGCGCACACCCTTAACGCCATCCCGGCGTCCAAAACCTCGAACCGGGCAAAAAACGGGATCTTATGCCGGGATAAATCGCTATAAACAATGGCTACAACTGAAACACAAAGCCGCATTGGAAACAACGGACTCAATAGAACGGTTATATAGAATGCAAAAACGATGATTTGCGGCGGCGATTGAGCAGTCAATCGCCGCCGCGCGATAGAGGGAATCAGTGCGTTTTCTGGGCGCCGACTTCTTCATCCCACTTCTTGAAGGCGTCGACCATGGGCTTGGGTTCGAGCTGCGTCTGGACCTTGAACTTCTCGAGGATGGTGTCGTACTCGGGGCGGCCATAGCGTGCGATGCAGTCCTGGCTGGCCTTCGGCGCCATGGACAGCGGGACATCCTTGATGGCCGGGCCCGGATAGAAGTAGCCGAGATCGTAGGTCAGGGCCTGCTGCGCCGGCTGCATCATGTAATTGACGATATGGAGGGCGACTTCGAGCTTTTCGCCGGTCACGCCCTTCGGGATCATCAGGTACTGGGCGTCGGAGATGAAGGTCATGTCCTTGAACAGCGAAATCGAGATGTTTTCCGGAACAATGCCGAGGGCCCGGGGGTTGATGTCCCAGCCGGTGGTGACGACCGTCATGTCGCGGGAGCCTTCGCCGAGTTCCTTCATCAGGGCGCCGGTGCCGGTGGTGTAGTATTCGATGTACTTGCCGAGTTCCTTCATGTAGGCCCAGGTGTTGTCCCAGCCCTTGATCGGATCTTTCGGATCCTTGTCCTTCAGCAGGTACGGCAGGCCCATGAGGAAGGCGCGGCCGGGGCCGGAGTTGGCGGGACGGGCATAGAGGAAGCGGTTCGGGTTGGCCTTGCACCAATCCAGGAGTTCCTGGGGGGTGGTGGGCGGATTCTTCACCTTGTCCGGGTTGTAGTAGAGGTACGGGCCGTTGTGCTGGTAAATGACGCAGACGGCTTCGCCCTTGGAGAGTTCCCACATGCCGCGGGCGGCCTTGTTGTAGTTGTCCGGCAGGCCGGGGAAGCGGTCGGGATAATCCTTGAACAGATTGATCCACAGGCCCATTTCGACGCCGTTGCCCATGATGTCGACGCCGCCGATGACGATGTCGATATCGGAGCGGCCGGCGGCCTGCATGGCTTTCAGCTTGCTCGGGAGTTCGGGAGCGGGCGCCTTGGTGAAGGCGAAGCGGGAGACGACTTCGGGGAAGTCCTTGGCGTATTTCTCGAACCCGTCCTGCGTGCAGGCGAGAGCGCCGCCGACGTCCACCAGGTTGATGACCAGGGGCTTGGCGACCTTGGGCGTGGGCAGCATGCCGGCCCAGGCGGCGCTCGCTCCGAGCGCCATGGCGACAGCGATTACCATCAGCGTTTTCTTCATACCATCTCCTTTCAAAAGAGCCATAAGGACTGCAAAGAAAGAAATGACGGGGACCGGGTCCACTCCCAATCCAAATCATTTTGAAACGGCGAAACAAAACGCGAAGCGGGCGAGACGGTAGGCAGCTCAGCAGGTCAAAGAACAGGATCAAACAACGTAGCGAGAATAGGATACGACGCGTGGAGTAACAAGCGAAAAATTTATTGAAGCGAATTTGATATTACGCTCGAATGGAGAATTTCAGAGCGATTAGAAATTGCAATCGTTTGCCGAAAAGTATCCAACTAGCAAAGATCTCACATAACAAAATTAACTATACCTTTTCCCGAATCATTTGTCCAGTTAAAAATTCCAAATATTTGTCCACTTCATGAACAAAATGCGATGCGAGGTAAGCTTTCCGGTTGAAAATGGAGTGGCCGCCGGTTCGACCTTTTACGGAAACGTTACCGGCAACATACTGAACGTTTTTAGAGGTTCCCTTGAAAAATACGGTCGGAAACAGGACGGTAGGGCGTTTTCACCGATCCTCTTTCGTCAGCCACCCGCGATCATCCACTCCCACGCGGCCGACCTGGCGCTCGTTGCCGGCGCGGACAATGGTGTCGGCCATATCGTTCCGCATTTGGCGGGTGTCTTGCGGATTGCCGTAGTATTCGTTCAATTCGGGCTCGGCATAGGTTTTGACATAATAGTCCGCCGATCGCGCCGCCTGCCGGCGGCTCTGATTGGCGGCGAAACTGCCGAGACAGCCGGCCAACATGGCAAGGGAAGCGGCAAACAAGGCGACGATGGATATTCTGGAACGCATGGCTTGATTCTCCAGCCTTGGAAAAGTTCGCCCTTCAGGAAACCTCTAAAACCCTTAACTCAACACCCGCCTCCGGCCTGATGGCCCGTCCGCTTCCGCATGATGGCGGGTGAAACCAGCTTGGCGATGTTTTGGAGAAAGCGGATTTGATCCTCCGGCCAGGTCCGCTCCTTGACGCATTCGTCGAAGCAGATGAAGCCGAAATAGGCGTTGTCCACATACACGGCGAAAATGGCGGCGGCCACCACCCCCTCGCTATCGAACTCGCGGGTGGAATCGACGGGAATGTCGCCGTAATTCACGATGCGGCTGCCCTTTTTGTGCAAATCGTCGTATATCTCCGGAATGTCCCGCTTGTAATCGATGACGAGATCGCCCATGCTGGAAATGCCGGTGTTGGTCCATTCGTATATGGCGCGGCAGGTCGAGTGATCGGGCGAGTCCTCGAACAGGATGACCCGGCTTATGTCCAGATAGACGCCGGTGCTGTCGAGAATAATCTGCACCGCCTTGTCCGAGTCCGAATCATGGAGGCCGAGAAGGATCTCCTTCAGCACCCGCTGCTGGCGGTAGTGATCCTCGATCATTTCGATGTGGCGCTTGGTTTCGGTGTAATCGGCGATGATGCAGTCGGAATACAGCACATTTCCGTCCGCGTCCCGGATCACCGTGCTGTCGTCCGCAATCCACACCGGTTTGCCGTCGGCGGTGAGAATGCGGTAGATGTTGTTGTAGACGTCGATGCCGCGCTTTTCGTAATCGTCCAGCGACGCGATCAGGCCGGGCAAATCCTCGGGGTAGACGATCTGCTCCCAGCTGATGCGGCCGGAGGTGAAGTCTTCGTGGTTGTATCCGTACTTGGCGATGTTCTTGGTAATGAACTTGGTGATCCAGCGCCCGTTCTCGCCCGTGACGCGGATGGCGATGGACGGACTATTTTCAATTATTGTAACCGCAATGATGCGCGGATCGTTCGATTCGTCGCAGATACAGGTATCGGCCATGAATTTCTCCCTGTCGGGCGGAACAATGTGTTCGACAATATTCCACGTGATCATGCCCCATGCAGATGCGCTTTGGCAAATTCATTATAACACATCCTACCGCCCGAAGAAACATGTTTCAATCGCGTTCCTCCCCTTCCTCCACCCGGCATTCGACAAACCGGATGAATCCGGGCAGGCCGGCGGTGCCGGCGCCAACGCAACGGATCACCGTTCCCGGCCGCAACCGCTCCGGATCAGGCTGCTTGTCGCCGTCCCGCCCCATATCGCAATAAATAACGCCCGGATAGCCGGGGACGGTCAAAAAAACCGACCGCCCGTCCGGCCCCGGCGTAATCTCCACCACCGGGCCGATGGCCAAGAACACCACCCTGCCGGCGTCGATGCCCGGAAAAGACATGCCGGCCGAATCGCGGATCAGTTGCGCCGCCCCCACCTGAACGGGCTCGCGCGCCGCGTCGGGCGGCGGGCCGCCGTCCGGTTCGAACAAGCGTTCCAGCAGTTCCTCGGCTTTCACGTAGCCGTTCCGGTGCGCCTGCGACAGCCATTCCCGCGCCCGGCCCAAATCCTTTTCCACGCCGATGCCTTCGGCGTAGAGGCAGCCGAGGTAGTATTGGGAGTCGGCGCTTCCGCGCCGGGCCGACTGCTCGTACCAGCGCGCCGCCTGGAGGTAGTCCCTGGCCACCCATTCGCCGTTCATGTACGAGTTGGCCAAATTGAACTGGGCGTACATGTCGCCGAGGGCGGCGCCGAAGGTGAACCACAATATCGCCTGCTCCGGATCCGGTTCGACCCCGTTGCCGTGCCGGTACATGACGCCAAGCTTGTTGGCCGAATCGCCGTGGCCCTGCCGCGCCGCCAGACGGAACCAGCGCATGGCTTCGGTGAAATTCCGCTCCACCCCGCCGATGCCGGAATACAACGCTATGCCCATGTCGGACTGGGCGTCGACCAGGCCCGCCTCGGCGGCGGCCTCGAGCCATTTCCGGCCCTCCACCGGCTCCATCGGGACGTTGTCCCCGACCAGCAAGGCGGTGCCGAGGAAATAGGCGGCGTCGCGGCTGCCCCGCTTCGCCGCCGCGCGAAGATACGGCAGGCTCGCCTCCTGCGCGCGCTCGCGGCCGAGGCCGAGGAACAAGAGCCGTCCGTACTCGAACTCCCCGCGCGGATCGCCGGCCTCGGCCGACTTCCTGAGCCACTCCTCGCCTTCCGCCCGGTCGGTGCGGCCGGCCGAACCGTTCAACAGCGCCATGCCGTACAGGCATTGCATGGCCGCGTCGCCCTCTTCCGCCCGCTTCCGGAGAAAGGCGGCCTGTTCGATATCCAGATACGCGGCCGCGCCCGCCTGTTCTTCGGGAGCGCCGCCCCTCTCCGCCTCGCCGCCGGAGCAGGCCGAAAGCGCCAGGCGGAACACCAGAACCGCGACGAATACCGCCACCCTTTTCCTTGGCATGACACCCTCTCCCGGTTGCGCAGCATGATGCGGCAATTCACACCATTCCGCATTGTCCGGCTTCCGCCGGCGATGGCAAATGAAAATGCCGCATTCCCGCGCGCTTTGACGGAAATGGGGGCCATGTTTCATCGCCCCGGCCACAAGTTTTAAAATACCGGCGGCCGACCGCGGGCGGCTGCGGAGTTCCCGGTTTTCCGGCAAATCCGGCCGGCCGGGGATTCGCAAAACTTCCGTTTCAAAAATTCGCGGCAGGAACTATCATTGCCATGATGACAGATAATTATTGATATTTTGCGCATTCTCGCGACGGGAACAGGCATGGTCGACATCACCGAACAAACGCCGGCTCCGGAACCGGCCACCGCCATCCCCTATCCCGGGAGGAACGGCGGCATTAACGGCGCAACCGGCGTGCGCCGGCGAAAGCGCACACGGAACACCCGCATCGTCGCCATCGCCACCGCCTGCATCGTCGCCGCCTCGGCGTTCTGGCTTTTCGGGTTCAGGCTCACCACCGTCGTCTCGAACAGCATGGCGCCGACCTTCAGCGGCACGGCCGGCCGCCGCGATCAAATCCTGTGCGGACTGCTGCCCTATTTCTACCGCGATCCGAAGCGCTGGGAAATCATCGTGTTCAACGCGCCGAAACGGGCGGAAAACGGCACCTACGGGCCGTTCGAAACCGGCGGCGAAAGCGGACTGACGATCAAACGCCTGGTCGGACTGCCGGACGAGCGCCTCGCCATCCGGAACGGGGACATCTGGACCCGCCCCCTGGCCGGCGGCGCCTATGTCCGCGCCGTCAAGCCGGACAGGGTGCAGCGCGCGCTGTGGATAAGCGTGTACGGCGAGGACTTCAACGATCCCGATCCCGGCATATTCCGCCACTACTGGCGGGAGGACGGGAACGGCGAATGGCGGCTCGGGGCCGATCGCATCCTCCGCGCCGCGCCGGCGGCGGGTGCGTACATCCTCGCTTTCAAACCGATGGTGCGGGCCGGCACGTTGGGCGACAGCGAAATGCCGCTGCCCGGCATTCCCGATCGCTACGTTCTCGCGCAGGAGGTTTTTTTCCACTGCGCCAATCCCGCCTGCCGGAATTATTTTTCCCTCGACATCGACAGCCAGAAAATTCTCGGCCGCTGTCCGGCCTGCAAAACGGTGAACTACGAACCCGGCATCGTCGACTACACCTTCCGCTCCGGCCTGGCCGAGATCGGCCCCTACGCGGCCGGCGACGTCAAGCAGGGCGACCAAAAGCATTTCCGGACGAATTCCTATTACTTCGTCCCCGATCTCCGCCTGCGGGCGGAATGCATGCTCGCCTCGCCCGATTCGATCTGCCGCTTCGCGCTGGCGCACGGCGACGAGGCCGATGTCCTCGGCATCGCGAAAGAGGGAATGACGGTGAACGGCGTTCCGGTTCCCGGCGTGGCGGTCAAGACGGGCGAGTGGCTGAGCGTCGAATTCTACCGCGCCGACGGCGCGGTGCGCCTGTTCGTGAACGGCGGCGACAAGCCGGTGTTCGACCGGATCCTCTCTTCCGAACCGATAGCGGAGGAAAGCGGGGAAGGGATTCCCGGCAACGTGGCGATGGAGGTCGAAGGCGGCGAAGTCGCGTTCCGCTCGATCCGCATCGACCGCGACATCTATTATTTCAGCGGCGAGGAAATGCGGATCGCGAACTACCTGAACGCCATGGAGAAGGGCGGCGAAATCGACATTCCCCAAGGCACCTTCCTGCCGCTCGGGGACAACACGACGGTTTCGCTGGACGGACGAAGCTGGGGACCGGTCGAGGATTATTTGCTGCGCGGCGTCGCGCTCCGCATCTGGCGGCCGGCGGAGCGGGCCGGATGGATTGCGCAACCATGAAGCGATTTATTGGTTCCGACATCAATAATGTGACTCGACTTGGAATATGCGTGTGTGGCCGCCCGCGAGCCGCCCCCTCTCCCCAACCCTCTCCCCCTCACGGGGGCGAGGGAGCGTACTGGGTGCACGGCAAAGGAAAAACAGGTGTCCTTACT
>JAVBRW010000246.1:0-12673 GCA_031547475.1 Planctomycetota bacterium | reverse complement strand
GACAAAGTAAGGACAATTGTATTTCCTTTGCCGAACGCCCAGTACGCCCCCTCGCCCCCGTGAGGGGGAGAGGGTTGGGGGGAGGGGGCGGCTCACGGGCTGTCACACCCGACTTTTCAACCGCCTACCACATTGCACATATCGATGTTGAAACCTATTTTGCAAAACTCCTATCAAATATAACGAATCTTTTTCCCGCGCTTGAACACGCCGCCGATGAAAAGGACGGCGATGATGATGGCGCCCTGGGTGCCGACCTGCCAGTCCGGCGACACTTTGGCGAATATGAGAAGGCTGTTCACCAGATACATGACCAGCGCCCCCTGTACCGCCCCGACCGCCGATACCTTGCCGCCCGAAAACGTCCCGCCGCCGAGAATGACGCTGGCGACGGCCAGGAGCGTGTAGTTCTTGGCGGCCAATGCTTCCGCGTTGTTGGTGAGGCCGGCGAGGGCGAGGCCGCTCAGTATGCCGAACACCGCGACCATGGCGAACACCGTCATCCGCACCCGCAGGACCGAGTGGCCGGCCTGGCTGATGGATTTGACATTGCCGCCCACGCCCCGGCAGAGAATGCCGAAATAGGTTTTGTTCATGATGATGTAGCCGATCAGCGCCAGCACCGCCGCCGCCAGGATGGGCAGCGGGACATGGGGCGGGCGGAAGCGCATGACTTCGGAAAGGATTTTCGGGAACGTCCCGCCCGGCTTCGGCTGTATGGCGATCGCCACGCCGTACCAGATGAACGACATGCCGATGGTGACGATGATGGACGGAAGGTTCCGCAAATGGACGAACAGCCCGATAAGGGCGTAGACGACGACGATGCCGGCCAGCATGGCGATGGCGAGCCAGAAGTTCTTGGGCATGACGGCGCCGATGACGCAGGCGACCAGGCTGACCAGGTTTTCCAGCGAAAAGTCGATTTCGCCTATGGACATGGCCATCATTTGCCCCAAGGTGGCGAAGATGACCGGTATGACCATGCCGAGAAGCAGGGTGAGGCCGGAATAGCCGAGCACGTTCGGCCGCATGGCGGCGATGGGGATGAACACCGCCAGGAGGGACACCGTCGGGATCAGCGGTTCCGCGTATTTGGCGAAAGTGGCGGAGCGGTTTTCCAGGGTTTGTGGCATGGGTGGATGTATTCCTTCAGAACGAAGCCCGCAGCACCGCGTCCTCGTTCGCCTCGTCGCCCGGCATTTCCGCCAGGATTTGGCCCGACTTGAAAACGTAGACCCGGTCGCAGTGCTTCAATTCCTCCATTTCGGTCGTGTACCAGACAAAGCCTCTGCCTTTCGCGCTCTGCTCGCGGATAAGGCGGTAGATAATCTCCTTCGTCCCGATGTCGACGCCCCGGGTCGGATCGTCCATGAGAACGACCGGCGCCGCCGACTCGAGGCAGCGGGCGAACAAAACTTTCTGCTGGTTGCCGCCGCTCAGGCTCAGGATGTTGGCGTGGATGGAATCGGCCTTGATGCCGATGTCCGCGCGCCAGCGCCCGGAAATGTCGCGTTCCTTCACCCCGTCGATCAGGCGGTATTTCCTGATGCTGGGGTAGATCTGCACGGTCAGGTTGTTCATGATCGACCACAGCGGGAAATTGCCGTCCTTCTGGCGGTCGCCCGGAATGAAGGTCACCGGACCCCGGATTTGGTAGTCCGCGTTCTTTTTGTAATCGAACAGATCGGTCAGCAAATCGGTCTGGCCGTGGCCGGCGAGGCCGGCGAGGCCGGCGACTTCGCCTTCGCAAAGCCGGATGCGGATGCCGTCTCCGGCCTTTTTCGGCGCGATGAGGAACGGCGCGTCGATGCATTGGACGCCGGCTTTCCGGCGTTCGGATACGGCCGCGGCCGCTTCCGCCTCCGCTTTCGCGCCGCCCATCAGTTCGATAAGGCGTTCGCGTTTGGTTTCGGCGCCTTTCAGTTCGCCCGCGATTCGGCCGTCCTTCATGACGACGACGCGATCGGTGCAGGAAACCACCTCGTCCAGCAGGTGCGAAATATAGATGCAGCTCACCGAATCGTTCTTGATGCGCTTGATGTGATCGAGAAGCTGCTTGGCGGTGTGGTAGTCGAGGGCGCTGGTGGGCTCGTCGAGAATCAGCAGCCGGAGAGGCGTCGCGCCTGCGGCGAAGGCTTTGCTGATTTCGAGAATCTGGCGCTGCCCGAGCGTGATGTTTTCCACCTTGTCGTAGGGGCGGATGCCGTGGCCCGGGAATATTTCGTCCAGGGTCGACATGATGCGCTTCTCCGCCCGCTTCCGCCAGCCGATGCCTTTGAGATCGGGGTGGAAAACGCGCATGTTCTCGACCACCGACAAATTGAGGCAGAGGCTGAGCTCCTGGAACACGGCGCGGATGCCCAGCCGGTTGGCGGTCTGCACTTCGTAGGCGTCGCCGACGGGGACGCCGTCTACGGACAGCGTCCCCGCGGTTGGCGGAAAAATGCCGGTGAGGATGTTCATGAGGGTGGACTTGCCGGCGCCGTTGTGGCCGACCAGCCCGAGGCACTCCCCGGCCAGAACATCCAGATTCACCTGGTTCAATGCTTTCGAGGAGCCGAATAGCTTGTCGATTCCCCGCATTTCAACGATGTTGGGCATGCAACAATCCAATCTTGGGTCCTGTTACCAAATAACTGTTGCACTGGTGTCTGTTAGGAGCGAGCGACAGCGCTGTTTATACCAAAGAACTTGATATAGTTATTTCGTAACAGACACTTATTTCGGATCGGCGGGAGCGGGCTTGCCGGCCTTGGCGTTGGCGATCATTTCCTTCACCCATTCCTGGGGGTAGACGATGCTGGCGACGCCGCCCTTTTCGGTGTTGGCGAGGAAGTAGTCGAGGCGATCCTCGGTGACGGTCAGCGCCGGCAGCTTGATTTCCTTCGGCACGTCCGTCTTGTTCAGCACTTCGATGGCGGTCCAGAAGGCGATGGTGCTGGCGCCGGGTGCGATGGAGATGGACATGGTCTGGTAGCCGGACTTGTCCTTCATCTGCTTCCACAGTTCCATTTCGTCATACCGGTTGCCCATGAGGACGAGCGGAATCGGCCGGCCGGCCGCTTCGAACGCCTTGACCGCGCCGTAGCCGTCGCCGCCCTGGGTGACGACCGCGTCGATCTTCGGGAGCGACGGGAGGATGCCGGCCACTTCCTTCTGGGCGACGGACGAGGTCCAGTTGCCGTAGACTTCGTTCACCACCTTGAGGCCGGGGTATTTCTTCAGCGTTTCGTGGATGCCGTTGTGGATGGCGTCGTTGACATAGGTGCCGGCGAGGCCGCGGATTTCGAGCAGGTTGCCTTCCTTCATCTTGCTGGCCACGTATTCGACCTCGGCCTTGCCCATGCCTTCGAAGTCGGTGATGAGGCGCCAGGCGGTGGGTTCGGTGATGGCGTTATCGAAGGAGACGACGACAATGCCGGCGTCCAGGGCGTCCTTGACCGCCGTGTTGAGGGCGGTGGGGGAGGCGGCGTTCAGGACGATGGCGTCGTAGCCTTCGAGAATGAGGTTCTGGATCTGCGCGGCCTGCTCGGCGGCGGAGCTTTCGTTGGTGGTGAACACCGGCGCTTCGGCGATAAGGCCTTTTTCCTTGGCGATGGCGGCGACTTTTTCCCAGTCCTTGATCATGGTCTGGCGCCAGGAATTGCCCGCGTAATCGTTCGACAGGGCGATGCGCCATTTCTTGGCTTCGCCGGACAGTGCCATACTAGTACAAAACGCCAGGACCAACATGATTGCCAAAAGCTTTTTCATATCTTCTCCTTGGTGAAATGACTGCCCCAACCCGGAAACCGCTATTCAGTGAAGCCAAAATGCGCGATGATTTTGTAGAAGAATGCACAGACCGCAAGGGGATGTTTATCGTTTGCCGTGTCGTATAGGCGGCATGATAATGCCTGAATACATCATCGTCAAGAGGGAAAAGCGCCGGTTTCGCTAAGCTTTACTCCGCTCCGAAACGGTAAATGGTGGTCTGGCGGTATGTTTCTCCCGGGCGCAAAACGATGGACGCGAAGTTCGGATGGTTGATGGCGTCGGGGTGCTTTTGCGCTTCGAGGCAGAAAGCGTAATGTTTGCGGAACGGGATGCCGGCCGGCCCGGAATCGGTTCCGTCGAGGAAATTGCCGGCGTAAAGCTGCACGCACGGCTCGGTCGTCGTCATGGCCAGGGTGCGGCCGCTGTCGGGATCGCGCACTTCCGCCAGCCATTCGTCCAGCCCGCGCGCGTCGGGCGCAAACACGAAGCTGTGGTCATAGCCGCCGGGAACGCCGTCCATGTCGCGGCCGATGGGTTTGGCGTGGTTGAAATCGAACGGCGTGCCCGCCACCTTCGCCAGCTCGCCGGTCGGGAACATGCGTTCGTCCACCGGCATATAGCGGTCGGCGCGCATCCGCAGTTTGTGGGAAAGGATGGTGCCGGCGCAGCCGTTGAGGTTGAAGAACTCGTGGTTGGTCAGGTTGACGATGGTCGGCGCGTCGGTGGTTGCTTCGTAATCGATGCGCAGATCGCGGCCGGACAGCGTGTAAAGGACCGACACGGACAAATTGCCGGGGTAGTTCTCTTCGCCGTCGGGAGAGAAATAGTCGAGACGCAGGCTGTCGGCTCCCGGTTCGGCTTTCCACAATTTCCGGTTGAAACCGTCACGGCCGCCGTGGAGATGGACGCCGTTGCCGTCGACCCAAAGCCGGTGCGTTTTTCCGTCGAGGGTGAACCGGCCGTCGCGGATGCGGTTGGCGACGCGACCGATGAGGGCGCCGTAATATTCCCGCCTGGCGATGTAGGTATCGAGGGATTGCAGCCCAAGGCCGATTTCGCCCGGTTTGCCGTGCCGATCGGGCGCGGCGAGCGAGGTGATGATGCCGCCGTAGTTGGTGATGGCGGCCCTGACGCCCTCGCCGCCGTCAAGTGTGAAAAGATGCGCTTTCCCGCCTTCGGGAAGCGTTCCGTAATCCGCGACCGCAACTGCCATGCGATTCTCCTGTTCCCCCGCCGTACCGGCGGCTTCAACTATACACTGTCGGCCAGGGGAAACGCAACCGGTAAAAAAAACTGGAAATCCCCGGCTCCCGTGGGAAGTTCGCGGGTTGATTCTTGCCGAAACCGGTATTGTGGTCGCCCATCGTTATGTGTACTATATAATGGGGGTTGTAGTTTCACCGAAAGGGATGGGTTTTGAACATTTGGGACATGCGCCGCACCTACGTCAATATCCGCCGACTCCGCCAGATCCTGACGGTTTTGGCCAAGCACGGTTTTTCCCATTTTCTCGAGCGCATGCGCATCGCCGATTATCTGCCGTGGGTCGGGCGCCTTATTGAAAAAAGCGACAAGCGCCGCGCGTCCGAGCCCGGCATGGATCTCCCGCACCGCCTCGCCTCCGCCTTCGAGGAGCTGGGGCCGGTCTACATTAAACTCGGGCAGATACTCGCCGCCCGCCCCGATCTTATTTCCGCCGAATTCCAGGCCGCGTTCAGCCGCATGCAGGACCAGGTCCAGCCGATATCCGGGGACGAAATCATCCCGGCCATCGAAAAATCCCTCGGCTGCCCGCTTTCCGAAGTGTTCCGCCAATTCACCCGCATCGCCCAGGCGGCCGGCTCCATCGGGCAGGTCCACCGCGCCCAGTTGATGGACGGGACGGACGTCATGGTCAAGGTCAAGCGGCCGGACATCGAGACCACCATCGCCGAGGACATTTCCCTTCTCGAAGCCATGGCGGATCTGGCCACCACGCACATTCCCGAACTGTCGGTCATCCGGCCGAACATGCTGGTCGGGGAGCTCCGGCGATCGCTCGCCAACGAACTGGACTTCGTCGGCGAAGCGGCCTACGCGACCAAGTTCAGGGAAAGCATGGCGGACGAGCCGGCCATTTCCATCCCCCGCATCTACTGGGATCACGTGACCCGCGACGTCCTGGTGATGGAACGGGAGGAAGGGAAGGCGCTGTCGGATTTGAATTTCCTGTCCAGGGCGGAACGTTCGCGGATTGCGCACGTCGTCGCCGACTGTTTCATGCGGCAATATTTCGAGACCGGCCTGTTCCATGCCGATCCGCACCAGGGCAACCTTCTCTACCGCCCGGACGGCAAGATCGCGCTCATCGATTTCGGCCAGGTCGGGCATTTGTCGGAAGAGCTCAAGCGCGGCCTCGGCCGCATGCTCATGTCCCTGAAGGACGGCGACACCGATCTGATCGCCGATCTCTACGCCGAGGTCGGCGAGTTTTCGCCCGAAGCCAACATCCAGGGCTTCCGCTTCGATCTGGCCGACTTCGTCGACCGGAACTACGGCATGCCGGCCGATCGGCTCGACTTCTCGATGATGGCGCAGGAGACGCTGGCCATCGCCCGCCGCAACGGCCTCTATCTGCCGCGCGATTTCGTCATGCTGGTGAAAAGCCTGATGCTGGTGGCGGGGGTGGTGCGGGATCTCGATCCCGGCTTCCGCCTCGACGTCGCCATCACCCCGGCGGTCAAGCGGCTGGCCCTCAGCATGTACAGGCCGGACGCGCTGGCGCAGCGCGGCTGGCGACTGATTTCCCGCTTCGCCGGGCTGGTGCGCCGGATGCCCGACGATCTCCGCGATCTTGTGGAAAAGGCGAAGGCGGGGCGGTTCACCATCGTTTTCCACCACGATAACCTGCAGGGCATATCCGAGCGCATCGGCCGCGCCACCGACCGCCTGACCTTGGGCATTATCGCGGCGGCGGTGATCATCGGCAGTTCCATCGTGCTCGCCGCCGGGCAGTCGGGGGCGATACAGGGCTATACCTTGCCCCTTTTCGGCGGCGTGCCGCTGGCGGTGGCGCTGGCGACGATGGGGTTTTCCTTGGCCGTTTTGGTGGCTACGTACGTGGCGTGGGGCATTTTCAGGGATAAGAGCTGATTGCGGCGTTTTTCGTCATTGTACCGGAGTTGAAGCCAATTTTGTGTGGCTGCGATTAAGGGCCTGTCAGGAAATAACTATAGCAACTTTTCAACAGAAACGCAGCTATAGCGCATTCGATAAAGGCCCCGGTGCTTCATTTATTATCTGACAGAACCTAACTGTGAAAAGGTTGATTGTTTTGAAGCGAACCGTTCCGTCCATCGCGGCGCTGCTGTGCGCCGCCCTGCTTGCGGGCCTCCTGGCGGGGGGCTGTGGCAAGGAAATTGACGTGTTCCCGGAGCCCGGGAACGCGACCGAGCTGGCCGATGTCTATCGGCTTGACAATCGCGGCTGCGTCATCGTCTCCTATGCCTCGTACCCCCTCCGGAAGAATTCGCCGCCGGACGGCGTCCGGGCCGCCATCACGCGGGCGATGGGGAACGCGCCGTGTTCGGCCGCGTCGTTCTACTGGACGGAGCGCATCATGGCGGAACGCTGGATCCGGGAGCAATTGGCGGCGCGGCGCAATGCCGGCTGGCCGCAGCGGGTGATTCTGGCCGGCCACGGTCTGGGCGCGGCCGAGGCGGCGGAGACGGTCAAGACCGTTTTGGCGAGCGATCCGATGACGGAGGTCGTCCTCCTGCTGACGGTGGACGCGGTGAAGCCGGGGCGCATCAGTTCGACCGCCGGCGTGACCGGCGCCGCCATCGCCACCCGCATGCCCGTCCTCAAGGTCAATCTGTTCGCCTACGACCAGGCGCCGGTGCCGGACGGGCGGCGGTTCTGGGCGCACGTCAATTATTACCAGAACAAGAGCGAGTATTACCACGGAACCTCCATGCCGGGCGCGGAAAACCATTTGATCGGGGATTGGAGCGGGTTGCTGAACCACGCCAATTCCGACGATTTCGTCGTGTCCCTGTTGACGTCCGATCTGCGGGTCGCGCTGCAAAGGGGCACGTTATGAAGCGCGCGGGCTTTTTGCTCGGCTCCGGGCTGGCGGTTGCGGCGCTCCTGGTTTTTTTGGCCGGGTGCGAAGGGCCGATGTGGTGGGATTACCGGGACGACCCCTATCTCGCCGAAATGGCCAAGGACGGGCCGAACGAGGTCTTGCGGCACGTGAACAGCCCGATTCAGGAAGAGCGCCAGATGGCGCTTCGCATAATGGCGGACGCGGCCGGCGACGCGCGGCGGCGCGGGAGCGAGGTGGAGGCGGACAGGCTGGACTCCCTGATCATCGGCCGGTACGCGGTGGAAAAGGAAACGGTGGTTCGCGCGTGCATCGTGCGGATTTGCGCGCCGCTGGTTGGCCCGGGCAGCCGCCGCATGCCGGAGTTCCTCCTTGCCCGGATTGCGGCGGGCGAGTTTCCCGGCTATGCCGCCCAGTCGCTGGCGCTGTTGGCGCCCCGGAACGCGTTTCTGGACATCGAGCCGTTGACGCGCCATCCGGATCACAGCGTCCGCTACCAGGCGGCGGTGGCGTTGACGATACTGGCCGATCCGCAGGGATATGCTCCGGTGTTGCGGGTGTGGCGCGGGATGGAGAGCGAGCATTGGCCGCAGGAGGTCGACGGCGAGCCGCTGGCGCAGGCGCGGAACGGTTTGGCCTTGCGGGCGCGGCGCTCCTTCGGGCAGCCATTTCCAATGCATAATTAACAATGCATTGTTAATTCGATTATGGGACGAAGATCGGCACCTGCGACGGCAACGGCGGCGTGGCGTCAATCTCGTAGCCGCTGTCATCGACGATCGCCGCGTCGGGCTGCTGGACCTCGGCACCGCCGCCCTCGTCGGCGGTATGCGACCGGCCGCGCGCCTCGTCCTTCTCGTAGCGCATCTGCGTCCGAAGCCGGCTGGCGTCCCTGAGCTGCTGCGCCCGGGCGAGAACATCGGACACGTCGTCCGCCTTGTCGACCCGCTCCAGCACATAATGCAAATTGTGCTGATCCCGGAGCGTCGTCGGCAGCAACACCTCGGTGACGAAATCGACCCCGGTCGTCTGGTACCCCGGCGCCTTGACCGGTTCGCCCACATGCAGGGGATAGAACTTGACCATCCGGCCGTTTTCCTCATAGCCCGGATGCTCAATCCAAATATCGTACACGCCGTAATGCTTGAACGGCAGCACAAACGGCGTCGTGCCCTTCCACTGCTGATTGACCGTCACCTGGGCGCCCGACGGCTCGCTGGTAATGACCAGCGCCCGCTCCACACACCCGCTCAACCCGGCCAAACAGACAGCCAAGACCAGCAAAAACCACTTCCTCATTTCGTCTCCCCGCAACGGGAAAAAGCCGAAGGAATGCTCAAAAACTTTTCAATCGCAGATCCGCCCGCGCCCCCGAGTTCGAGGCCGAGGCGCTTCCCCCCGTGCAGCCGGCAAGGAGGCTGAGCGACAATAACACAAATATTACCAAATAGATGCGCACTTGTCAAATCCGTTCACGATCCGATTCCAGCCACAACCCGGATGGAAAAAAAGGGAAAAAGTCATCAAATTTGAAGGATCGCCCGAATCATCCCGACATACACACTTATTGTCCCAATACTATGTTTCGCAACTTGGCTTGTCAAGGGTGTTAAAAATCCCTTAAATCGGCTCCCGACACTTTCCAATCAAGGGAAACCGAAGGAAGCGGTTCATGCGTACCTTCCGCAGTTCCGGCACGGCCAAAGGTCCGTCCGCCACCATGACCCAGCCTTCCCGGCGGGTTGCCAGGAATGCCATTTTCAACCTGTACCGGATTTATGCCATGGGCGAAGCATCGTCCATGGTTATTTCTTGATCGGATGCGCCATATTGAGTAATATTTTAGAGTGTCGGGCATTGTCCCGCCCGGCAAGGTGATTCCATCGCTTCCCATCCGGGAGGCAAAAAGTTCAAGCAAGGGGATTATTGTGAAACGAGACATTTCGTTCGTTCTTGTCGCCTGCGCCTTCGCCCTGATCGCGCAACCGGGCATTGCCGGCGAGTGGTCGTCCCAACCCGTTGCTTCCGCATCCGTTCCCTACTGTCCACCGGGATCCAAATTCTGTCCGGCCCCCGGCGCCGCGCCCGAAAGCGTCATACCCATCGACACCCACTTCGGCATGGACGCCTCAACCGGGCAAGTCACCGCCTACAAAGGCGGCGTTCACCCGAACGATGTCGCCAACCCGCCCATGACCGGCGAAAAAGTGATATATGTATCCCCTCCCATCAATGTGGAGAACCGCTACGTCCCCTATCCCGGCGCGCCGCAGACCAACATGGTCGCCAGCACCTCGTATTACGCCGATCCCATGACCACCAACCCCTACGCCGGCATGGATCAGCTCGCCATGCCGCAATCGCCTTCGCCCCGCCAGGTTCAGGCCCGGCCCGCACCCGCCGCCCAGCCCCGGAACGATGCGCGCGTCCAGTCGGAAGTCGCCAACAAGCAGACCGATCGCGCCGTCACCGAGTCGCACGCCGGCGGCGACAAAATCCCGTGGTGGAAGGGCGGCTGGTGGCGCGACTCCTCGGACAAGACCGATTATTCCGGCCGCGACAGCGAAATCACCCAGGGCGACAAAGTCCCGTGGTGGAAGGGCGGCATGTGGCGGAACCGCAAGGACGACGGCTCGTCGGACGAGGATGAAGACTACGCCGCCCCGCCCAGCCGATCGACCGCCTCGGCCGGCTCCTCCCGCAGCGAAGACTCGTGGGGCAACGACGAGTTCACCGGCTACAACCCGGACGGCTCGGTAAGCCAGGGCGCTCCGGCCCAGAGTTACGGCAACGCGTCCGATCCGTTCAACTCGCCCTTCTACGGCGGACAGCCCCAAACGACCTATTCGAACGATCCCTACATGCAATCCGCTCCGGTCGCCGCCAACGGCCCGATGTACGCGGGCGAAGCCTACACGCTGCCGAATTCGCCGCCGCCGACTTCGCCCTATCCGGACGGCTACTCCTATCCCGGCACCACCCAGTCGTACGATCCGTACCAGACCCAGAGCTACGGCACAACCACGACTTACACGAGCCCGGCGCCGATCTACGTCGACTCGTCGCCCGTCATGGCTTCGGCAACGAGTTCTCCGGACGCCGCCTTCCTGCCGCCTCCGCCGTCCTCGTCGCCGGCGCCCCGCGTCTCCTCGGCGCCGCCGGCCGCCGACGGCAAAGGCTCGCTCCAGTTCGAGAACGCGGTGAAAATGGTCAAGGAGGGCCGGTTCAGCGAAGCCAAAAACCTGCTGACCGCCGAAACGAAAAGCAATCCGAACCACGCCGCCAGCTGGCGCTGGCTCGGCGACTGCTACTACAACCTGCTCGAGCTCGACTCCGCCATCAACACCTACCAGCGCGCGCTCGACCGCGATCCCAACGATGACTACGCGCGTCGCGGCCAGGGCTTCTCCTACCTCCACCGCGGCCACGAACACTGGCGCCGCATGCAGGAGGAGGTCGCGCGGGGCCAGAAGGATCAGGCGGCCGCCACCTTCTCGCAGGCGCATGAAAACTACAAGAAAGCGCTCGAACTCCTCGGCTTCTGTCTGCGCCGGGCGCCGAACGATCCGGAAGCCGTCTACGGCGAGGCCATGGCCGCCGAGGGCGCCAGCCGCAAGCTCTACTCCAACGCCATCAGCTACCTGAAGCTCGGGCCGGAGCAGCGCGAACGCGCCGAACTCTACGCCGAAAACTGCCTCACCGTCATCAACAAGGGCATCGAACGCGCCCGCGAACGGGCCAAGCAGAACACCGGCGACCCGGGTCCCCGGGCCCTGCTGGCCGGCATGCAGCTCAGGAAGGCTATCCTGTACCACAACCTCGGCAAGAACGATCTCGCCCTGATGGAACTCAAGAACTCCCGCGACGTCCAGCAGTCCATTCTGGACGAAATCGACAAGAACAACGCCACCGCCATCAAGAACCTCAAGGAATGCGAAGCGTACTGGGAAGCGTGGGGCGGGAACAGGCAATAGGGATTTAAGATTGTAGATTGTAGATTTAAGATTTATTCCCATACGAAACGATTGCCCGAGAATAAATCTTAAATCTACAATCTACAATCTTAAATGGAGGGGTTTCTATGTTGACCATCAGCAAACCGACGCTGTTCAGCCCCGACGGCCTTGCCGCCCGGGGGCAGTGCAACCACGATTCGCCCGGCTGGCAGCTTCGCTGGTTCGACACCAAAACGTCGCCTGTGATGGTCTGGCAGGGTGCGTTCAAGACCTGCCGCCATTTGCAGGCCAATTGCGCGACCGCCGCCAACCTGGATGAAGTGAAGAAAATGGTCGACGAACTGCTGAACGCCACCTCGTTCACCCATTTCGCCAACCAGCCGACCGACGCCTATCCGTCCCCCAAACCGGAACACGCCGAAGAGCAGGGGCATGGCGGCGGGAAGAAGAAACGCAAGAAAAAGCGGCACTAATACCGATAATTAACAATTAAAAATGAACAATGAATAATGATGGGCTAATGGACCAATTAACAATTATCCTGCGCACCTGTGCCTCGAATAGGATAATTGTTAATTGGTCCATTAGCCCATCATTATTCATTGTTCATTTTTAATTGTTATTGATTCCGTGGTTCCCGTCCCGAGTCACGCAAGGTTTTCGGTTTTTCGAACCCGTAACCTTCGCGCGCGACTTGGGATGGGGATTGACATTTGCCGAAAACCAAAGTGGATTTGGTATAATGTTACTTGGGTTCCTTGCCGTCCAAGCCTATCCCGAGTTATCCCGGCACAACTTCCCGCTTGAGGTGCAGCGATTGTTTATCCCGCCGGGATGACGCTTAGGGTGTGCGCGACGTATTCGGTGCGGAGAT
>JAVBRW010000129.1:0-8555 GCA_031547475.1 Planctomycetota bacterium | reverse complement strand
CCCTTGTCATGTTCGCGCCGTTCCTGAGTTCGGAAGTGTTTTCGACCCATGTGCGGATTGCCCTGACCCTGACGTTTCCGCTTCTCCTGGTGCCGTCGGCGTCGCGGACCGCCATGGTGCCGGAACGGATGGACTTGCTGCAGATGGGCGTGCTGGCCGGGCAGGAGTTCGTCATCGGCTTCGTCATCGCCTTTTTGTCGACGCTGATTTTCGTCGGCGTGCAGATAGCGGGGCAGATCGCGGGCCAGCAGGTCGGCTTCGCCATGGCGAGCGTCATGGATCCCCAGTCCGGCATGGATTTGCCGATACTGAGCTTCCTCAACATGAACCTGACCCTGATGATGTTCATCTCCGCCAAGCTGCATCTGGTGCTGATGTGGATCATGTTCAAGAGCTACGATTATGTGGGCATCGGCGTCATGCTGCCGGACGTGCACCTGAACAATCCGGCCCTCGAGTTCGGACTCGATCAGATGCAGGCGATGATGCAACTGGGGCTGGCGATGTCGATGCCGATCATGCTCATCATGCTGATGAACAGCATGGTCGAGGGCTTCATCACCAAGACCATGCCGCAGATGAACATCCAGGTTCTCGGCATGCCGCTCCGGGTGGTGGTGGGATTGAGCGCGATGATATTCGTCTATCCGGCCATGTGCATGGCGATGATACCGGCCGACTGGCAGTTCAGCCTTGTCGATCCGCCGGCGGGACCGCTCGGCGACATGCTGCTGGGATTGTCGGAGATGGTGGTGATGATGGGGAGGGGCGGGCAGTAACGGTTTACCGATAGTGGGGGTTGACGCGAAGTGGCTGCCGAAGAAAAGACGGAAGAACCTACCGCCAAAAAGCGATCGGATGCCCGGAAAAAGGGCAATATTCCGAAAAGCAGGGACCTGGCCTCGGCCATGATACTGCTGGCGGCCATCTATCTTCTCCGCTACCTCGGCCCCTACGTCGGCGAATACATGATGAAGTTCCTGGTCAAGGTCTACACGGACGATGTGCCGAACATCATCGCACCGGAGCGGAAGGAGGTTCTGCCGCACATTCTGGACTGGGTGCTGTGGATGACGTTGATGATCGGTCCGTTCATGGCCATGTCGTTCCTGATCGCGTATCTGGTCCATTATTACCAGGTGGGTTTCATGTTCACCACCGAGCCGCTGAGCATCAACTTCAACAAGTTGAATCCGGTGTCGGGGTTGAAGCGGGTGTTTTCCACCCAGAACATCGTCACCCTGATCATGAACCTGGCGAAAATGGCGGCGGTCCTGGGCGTGGCGTGGTTCTACATGTACACCGAGTTCCAGAACTCGCTGACCATGGTGGAAATGGGAACGGAGGGGACGCTTGTCTACACGGCCGACCGGGTGCTGAATCTCGCCCGGAACATGGCTCTCCTTCTCCTGGTCATCGGCTTCGCCGATTTCAGCTACCAGAAGTGGAAAAACAACAAGGGGCTGAAAATGACCAAACAGGAGGTGAAGGAAGAGTTCAAGCAGATGGAAGGCGATCCGATGGTCAAGCAGAAGCGCCGGCAAAAGCAGATGGAAATGGCGATGAAGCGCATGATGGGCGAAGTCCCCCAGGCCGAGGTGGTGGTGAGAAACCCGACCCACTTCGCCGTCGCCATCTCCTACAAGCCCGGCATGGCGGCGCCGGTGGTGGTCGCCAAGGGCAAGGACAAGATTGCCGAGCGCATCATCGCCGCCGCCCGCGAGGCCGGCGTCCCCCTGGTGGAAAATCCGCCGCTGGCGCGGCAGTTGTACAAGATGGTCGAGGTCGGGGACGTCATCCCCGAGGATTTGTTCGCGACGGTCGCCGAAGTGCTGGCCTCGGTCATGGACGCGGAGAAGAAGCGGGCGATGATGAGTTCGCTCGCCGGCGCCGCGTAATTCTGGATTTCCTTTGTCGCTGTGATAGGGAACGGTCGCAATGAGCGCATTGGCACAAAAAGCCAAAAACCCCGTGACGGACGCCGTCAACCGGATCCAACGGTTCCTGTTGACCGGGGGCAACAAAAACGTGCTCATTTCCATATTCGTGGTGTCGGCCCTCGCCACCATGCTTATTCCGCTGCCGCCGTTCCTCATGGACATCGCCCTGAGCGTCAACATCCTCCTCGCCCTCATCCTGCTGATGATGACCATCTTCGTCGAGCAGCCGCTCCACTTCAGCACCTTCCCGTCGCTCCTGCTGATCCTGACGCTGTACCGGCTGGCGCTGAACATCTCGACCACCCGTCTCATCCTGAGCCGCGGCCGCGAAGGCATCGGCGCCGCCGGCCACCTCATCGCCACCTTCGGCGTGTTCGTCGGCGGCGGCGGATCCGAGGCCGGCACCCAGCGCCTCGACTCGCTGGCCGTCGGCGTCACCATCTTCATCATCCTCATGCTTATCCAGTACCTGGTCATCACCAAGGGCGCCACCCGCATCGCCGAGGTGGCGGCCCGCTTCACCCTAGACGCCATGCCCGGGAAGCAAATGGCCATCGACGCCGACCTCAACTCCGGCCTCATCGACGAGCAGGAGGCGGTCCGCCGCCGCCAGGAAATCCAGCAGCTCGCCGACTTCTACGGCGCCATGGACGGCGCGTCCAAATTCGTGCAGGGGGACACCGTCGCCGGCATCATCATAACCGGCATCAACATCCTGTTCGGCTTCATCATCGGCGTGTTCATCCACGGCATGGAATTCGTCGACGCCGCCCGCGTCTACACCATCCTGACCATCGGCGACGGCCTGGCGTCGCAGATCCCGGCCCTTCTCATCAGCGTCGGTTCGGGCCTCCTCGTCACCCGTTCGGCCGGGCGCAAGGAATTCGGCGAGGAAGTTCTCGGCCAGTTTTTCGGCCAGGCCCGCCCCATCGCCGCCGCCGCCGTCATGCTGGGCATTCTCGGATTTTCCGGCCTCATCGGCCTCACGCCGTTTCCGCCCCTGCCGCTGTTGACCGTGTCCGCCTTCGCCTTCGCCCTGTGGTACGTCGCCAGAAAGACCATGACCCGCTCCGCCGTCGAGGCGAGGGAAAAGGCGGAGGCGAAAAAGGCCAAGGACGACGCGGCCGGCGCCAAGCCGGCGGCCGACAAGGTGGAAAACCTGCTGAAGGTCGACGCCATGGAGCTGGAGGTCGGCTACGGCGTGGTGCCGCTCGTGGACACCCAGCAGTCCGGCGGCGGCGGCCTCCTGGCCCGCGTCCAGATGATCCGCCAGCAATTGGCGCTGGAGCTGGGCATCATCGTTCCCCCGATCCGCATCCGCGACAACATCCAGTTGGAGGCGAACGAATATGTCGTGAAAATCCACGGCGCCCCGGTCGCCCGCGGCACCGCCGAGGCGGATCGCTTCATGGCCATCGATTCCGGCGCCGCCACCGAAAAACTCGACGGCGACGAAACCATCGAGCCCGCCTTCGGCATGCCGGCCGTGTGGATTTACCCGTCCAGCCGCGAATACGCCGAGCGCGTCGGCTACACCGTCGTCGACGCCGAGACGGTGGTGGCGACCCACCTCACCGAGGTCATCAAGTCGCGCTCCGCCGAGCTCCTCACCAAGGACGAGGTCAAGAAGCTCCTGGACACCGTCAAGGAATACTCCCCCGGCACGGTGGAGGAGGTGGTGCCGGGCGTCCTGTCCCTCACCGACGTCCAGAAGGTGCTCCAGAACCTTCTCCAGGAAAAGGTGTCCATCCGCAACCTCGCCGCCGTTCTCGAAGTCCTCGGCGACGTCGGCCGCCGCACCAAGGATCCGGACATCCTCACCGAATTCGCCCGGAACGGCCTCAAGCGCTGGCTCTGCAACGAATACGCCGTCCCCGGCACGCGGAAGCTCAACGTCGTCACCATGGACCCGAGGCTCGAGGAACAGTTGCAGCAGCATATCGAGCACACCGACGGCGGCTCGTTCATCACCCTCCGGCCCGCCCAGACCCAGAAGCTGGTCGAGGCGATTAGCCAAGAGGTCCAGCGCCAGGTGCAGAGCGGCAACAGCCCGCTCCTCCTCACCGGCCCGCAGGTCAGGCTCCACGTCAAGCGCCTCACCCAGTCGCGCCTGCCGATGCTGGCGGTGATGTCGTACAACGAAGTGCTGCAGGACTACGAGCCGGTTTCGGTCGGCATGGTCAAGGTGGACTTGAATGGCTAGAGACGGCAAAACCCACATATTCAGGGGCAAAACCGTGGTCGAGGCCATGGCCAAGGCGAGGAACAAGCTTGGCAAGGATTTCAGCATCGTCAACCGCCGTGACATTCGGGAGTCAAACCTGTTCAGCAAACTGACGCAAGGGAAGCTCGGCGGCGACGCCCTGTCGGTCGAACTGGAAGTGGCCGAATTGCCGCCGGAAAGACCCGGCAGCGGCGGCAATGGCGGCAACGGCAAGAACGGCCCCATCGCCCCCAACCCGCTCCTCAAGTCCTACGCCAAGGCGCAGGAGGGCGCGGAAAAGCATTCGCTGGCCAACCGCCAGGCCATGGCCGCCGCCGCCGCGCCCTTCGCGACCATCGGCGAATCGGCGTCGGGGCTGGCCGGCAGGCTGGAGGATTTCCAGAAAACGCTCGAAAAAAACACCCGCGACAGCGCCAAACTGCGGGACGAGCTTCTGACCCTTATCAGCCTCCAGGCGCGCGGCGGCGTCCCGCTGGTCGGGCCCGAGCTCCTCGCCCACTACCGGAAGCTGGTCGACGCCGACGTCCGGGACGACCTGGCCCGCGACATGCTGGAAAGCGTGCAGCGCGAATTCCCCGGCCTTTCCGGCGAAAAGGAAATTCTCTCGGCGCTCCGGGTGGCGGTGGCGCGCCGCTTCCCCTCCGCCGGTCCGGTCCTGCCGGCCGAGGGCAAGCCGACGGTGGTCGCGCTGGCCGGCCCGTCCGGCGTGGGGAAATCGACCAGCATCGTCAAGCTGGCCATACATTTTTCCATGCACAAGAACATGTCGGTCAGCGTCATCAACGAGGATCTGAGCCGTCCCGGCGCCGACGGGCAGATAAACAATCTCGGCCGCCTGTTCGGCATCCCCGTCGTCACCGCGCACGGCGCGCGGGAAGTGGCCGACATCGTGCGCACCATGGCGTCCCGCGACATCATCCTGCTGGATACCGGCGGCCGATCGCCCCGCGACGCCGCCGGCATCGCCGAGCTCGGCGAAATCGTCAAGGCGGCCGGCGCCGACGAAACGCACCTTCTGCTGTCGAGCGTCAGCGCGGAAAAGACCATGACCGAAACCGTCGCCCGCTACCGCCCGGCCGGGTTCAACCGCATCATCCTGACCAAGCTGGACGAGTGCGTCTCCTTCGGCGGCCTGCTGAACGTCGCCTCCGGGCTGGCGCACGGCCTCAGCTACGTTACCACCGGCCCCGATTACTCCCGGCCCATCCAGCCGGCCGATAGCCTGCAACTGGCCGATCTGGTGCTCGGGCTGTCGGAGATCGCGGTCGAGGCAAGGGAGGGTAGACCGACATGATAGCCAAAAAAATGGCCGGCCTTTTCGCCGTGCTGGGCGTGCTGGTGTATCTGGGCACCTGGCTGTATTACTGCTTCCTGCCCGAACACGGCGACGTCCAGCCCATGGTGGCCGAGAAGGCGTGGGAAATAGGCATCTATCTGGCCGCCGCGTTTTTTCTGCTCGGCCTTTTCGTCTCCACCCTCGGGATAGCGCTGGTGCAGGAATCGCTCGCCGAAACCAGGGGCAGGGACATGGAACGCAAATTCAAGGCAAAGACCAAATACGACCGGGTGGTCAACATGTCCATGGATCCCCAGGCCGTCGCCCGGGGCACCCTCCCGGAGGAATGACTGAAGCGCTGATAATTGATTACACCAGCCGGCGCGCCGGCCTAGAGAAAGCAGGAGGTGTGGATTATGAATGAATATGTTGAAGATTTTGTCCCGCCGCCGCCTTTGAGCGATGTGGAGGAGGCCGATTTGTGGAAGAGGTACACTTCCACCGGGGACGAGGAGGCGCGGTCGCGGCTGATCGAGAATTATTTGCCGCTGGTGTTCGACATGGCGGAGCGGCTGTCGAAAAAGTACCCGGCCTATCTCGATGTCCAGGACCTGATCAGTTACGGCAATTTCGGCTTGCTGGACGCGATCAGGAAGTTCAAGCCGGAGGAGGGGGTCAAATTCTCCACCTACTGCAACCGCCGCATCAACGGCGCGATTGTCGACGAGCTGCGCCGGCTGGACTGGCCGTCGCGGCAGCTCAGGCAGAAGGTGAACCTGGTCAAGCGCACCCGCGAGGAGCTGGAGATCCGGCTTGGGCGGACGGCGCTGGACGAGGAGATGGCGGAGGAGCTTGGGCTCGGGCCGGAGGAGTACGAGGATTTGCTCCGGGACGTCCAGATCAAGTCGATGGTTTCCCTGGACCGCAAGTGGGACGAGAACGACGACAACGAGATCGGCCCGATTGAGATGTTGCCGGACACCCGCGCTCCCGATCCGCTGACCGAGTTGACGCGGCAGGAGATCAAGGAAGTGGCGATGCGGGGCTTGTCCGAGGACGAGAAACAGGTTCTGGTCTTGTATTATTATGAAAACCTCAACCTGAAGGAAATCGGCCTGGTGCTTGGGCTGTCGGAGAGCCGGGTGTGCCAGATCCACCAGAAGACGCTGAACTTTCTCAGGCAGTCGTTTACCCAGCGCCAGATTACGCCGTATTCGCTTTGAAGCGGAAGCGCCATTGCGCAAAACGCGCGAGTTCCATAAAATTGCGCCGTAGGGCGCAGGCATGATAATCGAGGAGGCGCGATGACACAAACAGCCGGCGAACCCGGAACCGCCTACGATGTGGAACGGAAAAACCGACGGCTCGCCATCCTGGCGGCGAACGCCATGGACGAGCAGCGGGCCGAGGACATCGTCGTACTGGACATGCGGGGGCTGGTGGACTACGCCGACTATTTCGTCATCGGATCGGCGTCCAGCCTGGCCCGCATCAAGGGCGTGACCCGCCGGGTCGAGCAGATCATGGCCAAGAACGGCGGCAAGCGGCTCACCGAGCCGGATCGCGACACCGGCTGGGTGCTGGCCGATTTCGGCGACATTCTCGTGCACGTGTTCGACGAGCAGGCGCGCGAGTTCTACCAGCTCGAGGACTTGTGGGGCGACGCGCCGAGGGTCGAGTGGAAAATTTAAGATTGCAGATTGCAGATTTAAGATTTGTACCTGCGCGGAGCACTTGTAGAAAAAATAAGTCTTAAATCTACAATCGTAAATCTTAAATCGCATAAACATTTCGAAAAGGACGGGCATTTCCCCATGGGCAAGGTCAAAATCATCGGCGCAACCGGCTACGGCGGACTCGGCATGATCGAGATTCTCCTCCGCCATCCCGGGTTCGAACTGACGGCGGTCGCCGCCACCCAGGACGTCGGCAAGCCGTTGTCGGCGGTGTGGCCGTACCTGGAGGGATTCTGCGATCTGCCCATTCTCGACGCCGATTCGGACGAATTCCGCAATGCTCCCGCCGACGCGGTCATCTGCTCCACGCCGGACGGCGTCGGCCAACTGAGGGCGGCGGCGGAACTGAAGGCGGGCCATAAATTCATCGATTATTCCGGCGATTTCCGTTTCAACTCGACCGACGTCTATGCCGAATACGCCCGCCGCCTCGGCAAGGATCCGGTCCACAAGGCGCCCGATCTGCTGCCCGAAGCGGTCTACGGCCTGTCCGAACTGCATCGCGACGAAATCGCCAGGGCGCGCCTCGTCGGCAATCCCGGCTGTTTCGCCGTGTCGTGCATTCTCGGCCTGGCGCCGGCGGTCAGGCACGGGCTGGTCGATTTGGTCGGCCTGGTCTGCGACTGCAAGACGGGCGTTTCCGGCGCCGGCAAAAAACCGTCCATCGGCCACCATTTTCCCGAGCGCTACGACAACATGGGCGCCTACCGCCTGACCGGCCACCAGCACGTCATGGAAATCGAGCGGGAACTGGCGCTGCTGGCGGGGAAGGACATCAAGGTGACATTCACCCCGCAGGTTGTGCCGATGTGCAGGGGGATCATGAGCAGTCTGTACGGCCGGCTGGCCGCCGGCGCCACCCAGGCGAAGCTGATGGAATGCTACCGCGACCATTACGCCGACGACGTGTTTGTGCGGGTGAAGGACGCGAAGACCGCCGCCTCCACCGCCGACGTCCGGGGATCGAACCGCTGCCTCCTCACCGTGGCGGCGGACGAGCGCACTGGCCAGTTCCGCGTCGTCAGCCATATCGACAACCTGGTCAAGGGCCAGGCCGGTTCGGCCGCCCAGAACCTGAACATCATGTTCGGCTATCCCGAGGATTTGGGGTTGGATCAGCCCGGGTCGCATCCGTGACCATGCTGGTTGCGGCGCCGGATATCGGGCTTGACTGGAAACCCTGATCCGAATTAACAATGAACAATGATGATATAATGGGAGAATTATTGATTCCGATCTCGTAAATGTTAGTCCGGGTTGCAGGTGTAGCGATTGGCGACACCGAATTATCCCGGCACAAGATCCCGTTTTTCGCCCGGGTCGGCGTTTTTTGGCGCCGGGATGACGTTTTGGGTTTGCGCGGCGCCTTCGATGCGGAG
>JAVBRW010000236.1:0-2899 GCA_031547475.1 Planctomycetota bacterium | reverse complement strand
CCCTTGTGGCCGCCCGCATTTCATGAGCGAATTGGTTGCGGAGCAAGGTTTTCGTTGGCGAAGCGCGGGCGGCCACAAGGGCCGCCCCTACCGGCCGTCGATGCGGTTGTCGCGGGAAAAATCGTACATCCGCAATCATAGATATTGAATCACTTGCTCAGTCCGAGATCGCTGATCAGCTTCTTGAACAACTCGTTGTCCGCCGCGAGTTTCTTGGCGAAATCGCCGGACGACAGCAGATCGATGTCGTTCTTGGTGTCTTTCATGAATTTCACGAAATTGGGGCTCTTGGCGGCGTCGGTGAAGGTTTTTTCCAGCCAGGAGACGATTTCCTTCGGCGTCGCCTTCGGCACGCCGTAGCCGCGCCAGGTGCCGACCGCGACCTTGTAGCCGAGCTCCTCGGCGGTCGGGATGTCGGGGGCGGCGGCCAGGCGCTTCGGGGCGAGGACGGCGAGGGCGCGGAGTTCTCCGGCGTCGATCTGCGACACCACTTCGGCGTAGCTGACCGACACGGCGTCTATGTGGCCGCCGAGGAGCGAGGTGATGGCCGGGGCGGCGCCGTCGAAGGGAACGTGGATGAACTCGACCCCGGCGGCCTGTTCGAGGCCGGCGGCGGCCAGGTGCCAGATGGCGCCGATGCCGGAGTTGCCGACCTGGAGCGCGTCCTTTTTGGCCGCTGCGATAAGATCGCCAAGCGTCTTGAACGGCGAATCCTTTTTCACCGTGATGGCGCTGTAGGCGGAGTTCACCATGATGATGGGCTGGAACTTGTCATAGTAGATGTCGCCGCCGGTGCCGGTGTGGGGCAGGGTGACGAGTTCGACCGTGATGGTGGTGATGATGTTGCCGTCCGGCTTCGAGTTCATGCCGTAGGACATGCCGACCGAGCCGCCGCCGCCGGTGCGGTTCTCGACCGCGATGCCTTTGGGGAACTTGTCCTTCATGGCGTCGACCAGGGCGCGGGACACGAGGTCGGTGCCGCCGCCGGCGCCATAGGGAACGATGACACTGACGGGGGAGGCGGGGTAGTCCACGGCCCGCGCCGACGAAGCGGCCAGAGCCATGGCGCACATTACGAGAACGACAGTCATCAGGGAAGCGATCTTCTTCATGGCCTTCATTCCTCCTTTTGCTGTGGATTTGGGCTTTCTGCCGCAAATCGCCGTTTGGATTGACAGTCGGTATGCATGTGGATGAAAACGGTGGCGTCATTTTTTACGTAAAGTGATTAGAACATTTTTAGGGTATTTGTAAATATCAGGGTTTCCTTAGTCGCTTTAACTGGCATATATGCCTTTTTTGGAAAAACGCAAGCGAATAATCGCGACTATTTTCATGCTTTTGGGTGTTGCGCTCGAACTGTTCCAATAAATATCTCCATCCCTTGATTCCAGGTTATAGCTTTGTTCACGTGCGGGCGATCAAGGAATTTTTTAGAGGCTCCCTTAAATGAAAAACGTGCTGAACCAGGGGAAAAGCACGATAAGGAAAAAGACGGCGGTATAGCCGATGAAAAACGGGATTTCGCCCTTGGCGATGGCGCCCATCTTGAGGCCGGTGACGTTGGAGGCGGCGAACAGGTTGACCGCGACCGGCGGCGTCATGGTGCCGATGACGTTGGAGATGCAGACGATCATGCCGAAATGCACGTTGTGGAGGCCGAGGCTTTCGGCTATGGGCCACAGGACCGGCACCAGAAGGACGCAGATGGCAATGCCTTCGAGGAAGGTGCCGAAGATGAGCAGGATGATGGCGATGACGATGGAGAACACCAAAGGCGACAGGTTGAGCGCGATGATGGCGTCGACCATGGCGCGTGAAATCCCCGAGTTGGTGAACACCCACGAAAACGCGGTCGAGGTGGCGATGATGAACAGAATCATCGCGCTGCCCTTGGCCGAATTGATGATGATGGGGATGATGTCCCGCGGCGGAATGGCCCGGTAAAAGAAGACACCGACCAGGAACGCGTACACCACCGACACCGCCGCCGATTCGGTCGGCGTAAGATAGCCGGAGTAGATGCCGCCAAGGATGATGACGGGAAGGACGAGGGCGGGTATGGCCATGAAGGTGGATTTGAGGAAGGCCAGGACGGTAATGCCTTTTTCCTCTTTTGGCCACATTTCCTTTTGGGAATAGATGCCGCACAGGATGACGAGAACGAGGGTGATCATGCTTCCGGCCACAATGCCGGCCGAGAACAGGTTGGAGATGGAGCAGTTGGTGATGGTGCCGTAGACGACCATGATGATGCTCGGCGGGATGATGGGCCCGAGCCCGCCGGCCACGGCGAGAAGCCCGGCGCTCCGCTCCTTCGGATAGCCGAAGCGGACGATCTCGGGGTAGATGGTCGAGCCGATGGCGATGACGGTGGCCGGGGCCGATCCGGACAGCGCGGCGAAAAAGGCGCAGGCCAGCACCATGGCGTAGGCCATGCCGCCCCGCACACGGCCGACGATGGAGTTGACGAATTCCACCAGGCGCCGCGATATGCCGCCGCTGGTCATCAGGTTGCCGGCCAGCACGAAGAACGGTATGGCCATGATGGCGTAGGCGTCGAGGGCGGTGAAAATGCGCTGCGGCACCGCCACCAGCGGTATATCCATGATAATCAGGCATACCATGGACGATACCCCCAGCGACATGGCGATCGGCACGCCGACGACCAGGAGGACGGCGAGCGTGCTGAACAACACGACGCCGATGGTTGCGGTTTCGCTCATGCGGCACCCCCGTTCGCGGGTTCCGGATCATTTCCGGAGAACAGGGAGGCGATCATGGCGAGGAGAGTCGCAAATTGGACGGCGGTGATTATGGCGAAGCTGAGGAACAGGGCGCCGTAGGGGATGTACATGGGGACGCGGAGCCCGGGAGACAATTGTCCAAACTGGATTTG
>JAVBRW010000438.1:0-5267 GCA_031547475.1 Planctomycetota bacterium | reverse complement strand
GCGTATTCGACCACCTTCTTGGTCAGGGCGACGTTTTCCTCGTAGGCGAGGTGGGAGCCGTCGATCATGACGGAGGAGAAGCCGGATTCGACGCAGCTCACGCACAGGTCGTAGGAGTCGCCATGGTCGAGGTGGAGGGTGATCGGGACGTTCTTCCCCTTGCCAAGTTCTTTGGCGTATTCGACCGCGCCCTGCGCCATGTACTGGAGAAGGGTCTGGTTCGCGTACTTGCGGGCGCCGGAACTGACCTGGAGAATGACCGGGCTCTTGGTCTCGGTGCAGGCCTGGACGATGGCCTGGAGCTGCTCCATGTTGTTGAAGTTGTAGGCGGGAATGGCGTAACCGCCCTTGACCGCCTTCTTGAACATGTCGCGCGTGTTGACCAGGCCCAGATTCTTGTAACTGACTGCCATGCGGGGCTCCTTTCCTGAGGATGAACTGAACGAAAAGCAACGGCGAAAGCCCATTAATACAGCAGGGGCGGGGGAGAGGCAAGGGAATTTACAATTTAAGATTTAAGATTGCAGATTTAAGATTTATTCCTGATTGCGGCGCTTGTTCCGGAAATAAATCTTAAATCTGCAATCTTAAATCTTAAATTATCTGTCCATCGCCGCCAGCGCGAAGCCGTCGCCCTCGGCGACGGCGGCGACCGCCGTAACCGGGTTGGTGAAGTTGGCGAACACGCCTTCGCCGAGAATGAACCGGCAGGCCGCTTCGGCCGTTTCGGCGGCGAAGGGGGAGACGCGCTCGGCCATCGGCACATCGTGGCCGTAGGTGGAGACGTGGAGGATTTTACCCGGTTCGAGCGGGAATTCCCGCACGTCCAGGCCGTTTTTCCGCACCGAGCCGAGCCAGCCGGTTTTGGCCGCCGGGTCGGCGACGGCGACGATGCGGGGCGTCGAATAATCGTCCTTTTCGTAATCCATCGCCAGAAGGGACAGGGCGACGGCGTCGCGGACCGGCATGCCCATGGCGATTTTTTCCGCCACCGGATCGGTTTGCGATCCGTTGGCGAGAACCGCCTTCCCGGCCACCAGCCGGGCGCAGTTGTAGGCGATGTAGGGGTTTTTGGCGATATCGGTTTCGTGCCCCGGCTTCGGCACGATTGACACGCACTTCCGATCCGCCGAAACGTTGGCGTAACGGTTCGGGAAACTCCGCGACGACACCCGGTACAAAGCCGCCGCCCGGCCCGACGGCGTCACCGCGACGGCGACGATGCGGCCGAGATATTCCTGACTCATTGTCAATCCTTTATAAAAGAATTAACAATGCATACTGCATTATGCATTGTTAATTGAACTCAATATCCCGCCAACAACCTCCGCCCCAGGAACGGATCCAGTTCGGGAATGGCCAGTATCCGCCCGCACACATCCTCGGCATCGTATTCGATGCGGTGGTAGTTCATCATGCCCGACTCGATGGTCACATAACAGGCGCGGGGATTGCCGTCGCGGGGCTGGCCGACCGAGCCGACGTTGGCGATGGCCTGGCGGCCGGTCATGAGATAGCTGCTTTTGCCCATCGCCTCCGGCGGCATGAATCGCCCGCCCCGCTCGATCACGCCCGGGATGTGGGTGTGGCCGTTGAAGGCGTACACCTCCACCTTGGCGAACTCCTCCGCCATCCGGTGGCGGTCGAAGGCGTCGCCGGGCAGCAGATAGTCCATGGTCGGGCCGGCGGGCGATCCGTGGACATAGAGCCGGTTGCCGTCCTGCGCGGTGCGCGGCAGGTTGGCGATGGCGTCGATGATGCCCTGGCCGTCCGGTTCGGCCAGGAGGCGTTTCCGCGTCCATTCGATGGCGGTGCGGGCGCGGGGGTGGAAACGCACCATGTCGACGGTGCCGATCGCCTGATCGTGGTTGCCGCGAATGATGATGCGGCACTTTTCGCTCACCAGGCGCCAGCATTCCAGAGGATCCGGCCCGTAGCCGATCACGTCCCCGAGGCAGACGATGTCCTTGATGTTCCTGGCCTCGATGTCGGCCAGGACCGCCTGCAACGCGCCCAGATTCGAATGAATATCGGAGATAATGGCGAACGGGGGACCGGTATCCGGCTCGGCCCTCCGCATTATCTGGGTGACTTCACTTGACAAGTCCGACCTTTCTCAACGCATCCATGATCGCCTTCTCCGACTCGGGCTTCGGCTCGACCATCGGCAGGCGCATATGCCCGCCGATGCGGCCCATCATGCGGAGCGCGGCCTTGACCGGCCCCGGGTTCGTCTCGACGAAGCACGCCTTCATGATGGGAAGAAGCTTGTGATGGAGTTCCCTCGCCCTCGCGTAATCGCCCTTCAGCGCGGCGGCGCACAACTGGTGCGTCTCGGCCGGCGCGATGTTGGCGATGACGGAAACCACGCCCGTGCCGCCCACCGACATGATGGGCAGGGCCAGCGAATCGTCGCCGGACATGACGTCCATCTTGGTCAGGGAGATTATCTGGCTCGACTGATCGACGACGCCGCTCGCCTCCTTGATGGCGCAGACGTTGGGGAAATCGCGGTTGATGCGGGCGACGGTGTCGGGAAGGATGTTGGTGCCGGTGCGGGAAGGCACGTTGTAAATCATGATGGGCAGATCGCAATTTTCCGCCACCGTGCCGAAGTGGCGGAACAGCCCTTCCGGCGTCGGGCGGTTGTAGTAGGGGGTGATGACGAGGGCGGAATCGGCCCCGGCCGCCTTGGCGTGCCGGGCGAGGGACACGGATTCGGCCGTGTTGTTGGAGCCGGCGCCGGCCAACACCTTGCAGCGGCCGTTCACCAGCTTGACGGTCTGGGTGATCAGCTCCTCCTGCTCCTTGTGGCTGAGGGTGGCCGATTCGCCGGTGGTGCCGGCGGGGAGTATGCCGTCGGTGCCGGATTCCACATGCCAGTCGATAAGTTCCTTCAGGGCGCCGAAATCGATCCTGGACAAGTCCTTGGTCCACGGAGTGACGAGCGCCACATAGCTTCCGGAAAACGTCATGATGTATCTCCTGCGTGCAATTGCCATGAAAAAATTAAATAAGGCCAAGTGGGCGATTTAAGATTGTAGATTGTAGATTTAAGATTTATTTTCAGAACAAGCGCCGCAAGCGGGACTAAATCTTAAGTCTACAATCTACACTCTTAAATCACCGCTAGTTCACATATCGTTCATCCGCCGCCCTCAACGGCCGCGCCGCCCGCCGCCTCGCGGGTAATCCACTTCACCGTGTCCGGCTCGATCCTGACCACCCGGACGCGCGGCGGGGTTATGGCCTTGCATTTGAGATTGTACTCGCCGGGAGCGGCCGGGATGCGGTCGCGCAAATCGGCGTACAGGACAATCTCGTTGGCGCTCAGCTTGTCGATGACCGTTTTCGGGCCGGCGACGGTCAGTTTGACGCTGGGGGGCGAAAGGTTCAGGCTGGCGTACTTGTCGAACGGCGATTCGATAAGCGCCCGCACCTCGAAGGGCTGCTCGAACTCGCGCTCGCCCGGCATTTCGTCCAGCTCCACCGTCATGTACACCGTGCCCGGCACGTTGACCTTTTCGTCGCCGATGACGAAGGGCTCGAGCCCGACCAGCCCGCCCACCAGGCCGCGGCCGTCATCGACCGAAAACTCCTTGGTGGTGATGGCGTCGGTGGCGGCGATTTTCGAAAGCAGTTCTTTTGATGCCGTGATGGGCATGGCCGGCGGATCGACCGCCCGGACCTTTCCCACCACGAAGCCCTCCTGGGGAGTGCCGACTATCTTCCCCGGCTTGACCGGCAGGTATTTCGTCATGGTCTTCGACAGCCTGACCGTGGTCACGGCCGGACTGATGGAAGTGACCTCGATGCCGGCCGGCAATCCCCACACCTGGCTCGGCAGCAGATTCAGTATGCCGTCGAAGGTGTCGCCGTCCAGCGCGCCGGTCGGGAACTCCGGCTCGATCATCAACTCTTCCTTCCGGATGCTGTCCAGCTCCTGCTGGGTGCCCCGGAGGACCATCTTGACCATGCGTTGCGACTGGGAAATAATCTTCCAGTCCGCCGGAAGGTTGCGGGTGAAGTCCACCCTGACGTCGACGGGCTGATCCACCTTCCGCTTCAAATCCACCCCGAACCAGAGGAGCGTGCCGATAAGGAGCGACAGAATCGCGTAGGAACGATTGAGCTTCCGCGGCTGCCTGCCCCGGGGCGCGGCCGGCGCCGGATTGCGGCGACGCATGGTCCGCGAACTCCTGGTCGTTCGGGTGGTGACGCGAACCTGGGTCTTGGAGGACTCGTTCATGCTGGTTCCATTCAAATTCCAATTCACGATTCACGATTCACAATTCACAATTAACCTCCATCCCCGGTTTAATTGTGAATTGTGAATCGTGAATTGATCGGTATTCATCATTCCGGCTCCGACGCCTCGGGCGTCCCGCCCGACGGGGACACGCTCTTGCGGAGAATCGCCCGCAGGCGCTCGTAATCGAGGTCGCGGATGAACGCGCCGTTCATGGTCACCGATATCTGCGCCGTCTCTTCGGAAATCACCACGGTCAGCGCGTCCGACTCTTCGGCCAGGCCGAGGGCGGCGCGGTGGCGGGTGCCCATGCCGCGGGTCATCTCGATGTTTTCCGACAGGGGAAGGAGGCAGTTGGCCGCCACGATGCGGCCCTGGCGGACAATGGCGGCGCCGTCGTGGAGCGGCGTGTTCTTGGTGAAAATGGTGCGGAGAAGCGATGCGTTGCAGACGGCGTCGATCATGATGCCGCTCTCGATATAGGCGTTGATCTGCATGTCGCGCTCGATGACGATAAGGCCGCCGACCCCCCCCTTACGGGCTATCCACACGGCGGCGTCGGCTATCTCCTTGTCGAGCATGATCTCGCGGGTGACGCCGATCTTGACCGTTTCGCCCAGCTTGACCAGCACGTGGCGGATTTCCGGCTGGAATATGACGACGATGCCGATAAGCGAGATGCTGACCAAATTTTCGAGCATCCATGACACATTGTTCAGGTGGAGCCATTGGGCCAGCACGAAAAGCCCGAGAAAAAAGCTGCCGCCGACCAGCGCCAGGCCGCGAAGCACGCCCGCGCCCCGGGTGCCGTACATGAAATTGATCAGCATATAAACAAATGCGCTGAAAATAAGGATTTCCAGCACGGGGGAAAACATCCCAAGTGGCGAGTCCGCGTATCTGTCCATCCATTGAAACATGGCTGTAAGCGTCCTTGTCCGCAGGCGCCCCGGCCGGGGCGCAACCATGTTTTATTAAACGGTAAAAAGTCGGGATTTGCAAGTGCAAAGGGAAAGGG
>JAVBRW010000335.1:0-6861 GCA_031547475.1 Planctomycetota bacterium | reverse complement strand
GCTTCCACAGCGACGAACGGACTCCAGGCATCGGCGTCTCCGAAATAAGTTGAGACACCATTGTGGATTATCACAACAGCAGATACAAGTCATAACCGTGTTTTGATGCGTTCGCCCTGCCATGATTGGTCTCCGGTTATTTTCATTGTCACAGAAATTTTGCGCGGCGGACATGGCATTGCGGTTGAACAGCATCGAGTATTCCTGGATGGTGTGAATCCGTTCGCCCGTCGCGATGGGAATGTTGATGTGGCTTGCGACAAGCGCCATATCGTCGAAATTGTCCGGAATGATGGGGTCCTCGATGAACATCGGGGTGAATTGCTCGAGTTTGTGCGCGAAGACAATCGCTTCGGCCGGTTTCAAACGCCTGTGCAATTCCAGGCACATGTCGATTTCATACCCCACCGCCTCACGGATTTGACGGACCCTGTCTATGCCCTGCTCGATCATCTGCACATAGTTGAGCCGGTAGCGTTCCGTCCGAAGGCCGTCGAGGAACGGATTCAAATGACCAATCGCCGTGAAGTTCTTCTCCTTGGCGGTGACGCAGCACGCGATCAATTCTTCCGTGGTCTCGCCGGCGACATGGAAATATGTCCTGATTTTGTCCCGGCAGCCGCCGTTTATCAGTTTGTAGACGGGCTTCCCGTAAAATTTTCCCGCGATGTCCCAGAGCGCGATATCGATAGCGCTGATGGCGCCCATTATCACCGCTCCGCGAAAATGAAATGCGCGGTACATATACTGCCAGTGGTGCTCTATTTCCAGGGGATCCTTGCCAATAAGATAGTCCCGGAAGGTCGCGACAGCCTCCGCCGCCGCATCGAGGTATCCCCAGGCGCCGCATTCCCCCAATCCGGATAGGCCCTCATCGGTGAGGACTCGGACATAGAGGAACGTGTTGACCCGCAAGGCGCACACATCGACGATTTTCATCTGCCATTCTCCTTGGTAACAATGTCCGACACGTCTACCGGCTGAAACCGGCAGGTGGATTTGGGTTGGGACTGGAATCTCGGTTCCGGGCAAAGCGGGTATTGAGGAAAAATGCTTGGAGCATAATTGGTCAACCACTTTATTAAATGATATGATCTCTTAATCGCTTAGTCAAGTTGCATTCAAAAAATAAATTCTGGCGCATCACCGCAAAGATTTTCTGATCATTTGCGCACGGCCCACCTTTATGATATACTGATAGTTGCGAACCGTTTAAACGCCTGTACGTACATTCGCGGCAATAAGGTTGACCTGTTTCGCAGGTATCTTCGGCAGATGCCCGCCATACTTCCGCCACGGTGGATTGCCCGCGAGAATCGGCGCCGGGCGGGAAGAGTCGGTCCGCTGCATGCGGTGATGCCGGATTTGCCGTGTTCGAAAAAATTTCGGGAACGCATACGAGGGATTGCGCCTTGGATAATAAGAGAATTATCGCGAATATCGCCACAACGGAGAGAATTTACGATTATATCGCCACGCACAATCTTGCGGCGGGGGATCGCCTTCCGCCGGAACGCGAACTGGCGAGTTTATTCAAGGTGAGCCGTTCGAACATCCGCGAAACACTGATAATGCTGGAAACAAAGGACTTGTTGGTTCGAAAGCACGGCAGCGGGATTTATTTGAAAACGGTCGACAAATATCTATGGGCCAACAACGCTACAGGGAACGTGTCCTCCGTGAGCAATCAGGAATTGCTTAAAATCCTCAAGGAAATGATCGAATTGCGTGTGCTCCTGGAAACGCACGGGTTTTGCAACGTTGCTCAAACAATAACCGAAAGCCAGATCGCCGAACTTCGCGGGTTCAACGAGAAACAATACCTCAGTCTCACCAATTCCACGTCCCCTGTGAATCCTGGCCTGAATTTCGAGGAAAAGGTGTTGGAATTAGGCTCGAACCGGATCATTCTATCGACCTATCGGCAAGTGAACATTGCGTGGAAAAATTACATGTCCGCCATCAACAGCGTCGCGATATCGGCTTCGGATCGATACCTGGATCACAATGAGATGATCGAGGCGCTGGCAAGCAAAAATGCGAACCACATCGCACGATCAATCAAAAAGCACCACCGGAAAAATCTGAGCAATCTGGAAGTGCTGTTAAAATTGCAGGAAAAGCACACAGAAGAGGGCAGGTAACTTTATTACTACAGTTGCATGTTGAAAGCTGAAGTGCGCCCCGCGTCAATCCCCTAGCGCCTGCCTTGCCAAGCATATACTTGTTGGCTTGAATACCGGTACCCAAAGGCTAGCGCGTTTTGATTAATCCTACAACGCGGCATTTGCGGGAACCGCATCCGCAAATGCCGCATGAAGTTAGGGTTACCGAACATCCGAAAGGCGCTGGCGGAAAACGACGCGACCTCCCTCTCGCTATGCAACCTTTAGATCACACGACTGTTGTGGGTGCGGTTCCCACAACAGTCGCGTAGTAGGATTAATGATTGATACCGTTGTTGCCTATATGCATCATCATATTCATCAACTTCTTTCGAAGGGGGATGGATATGAGGGCCCCCGATGTTCGACCCACTTCGAAATTCGGCAATAGTTGAATTTCTTCCTGTCGGCGACCGCGAATGCCTTCCGCGTCGCCGTCCTGTCACTTTTTCGTCACCGGCCGGCGCTTCCCCGATTCAACCCACTGGTTCACCGACCGGTGGAAGTGCGACTGGATGTCGGCGCCGCTGTAGGTCTTCTGGAAGGCGCCGGGAGTGATGCCGTTCTTCTTCTTGAACTGCCGGATGAAGTAGTAGACGCCGGAGAATCCGCAACTCTCGGCCACCTCCTCCACCGACATGTGCATCATGCCGAGGTAGTATTTCGCCAGCTCGATGCGCATGTTGAGAAGATCGGCGAGCGGGCTGGTGCGGAACATCTTCCGGTAGAGGACGGAAAACCGCGACTTGCTCAGATGCACCTCCGTCGCCATCCCGTCCACCGTCCAGTCCTCATAGCAGCTTTCCTGGATGCGCCGCCGCAACTTCTGCATGTGCTCGTGCATCTCCAGGTAGTTGTCCGTCGCCCGGCGCTTGTTCACCGGCCGCATGCTCCGCACCAGCTTGAGGAAGAAGCGCCGCACAGCCAGGTCGAGGCCGATCTGCCAATAGGGTTCCTGCCGAATCTTCTCGTCGTTGATGTAGCGGAGTTCGGTGGCGACGAAGCCGGTTTCGCCGGGCGAAAAGGGGCGGTTGAGGGGGATGTCGAGGGATTTGAGGAACTCGAGGCAATCATGGCCGGCGAAGTGCATCCAGTTGTTGCCGAAGCTGGAGTTGACGGCGTTGCGGTAATACTGGTGGTGAGGCGGCGCGTAGACGATGCAGGTGTCCGGTTTGACGATTTGCGCGGTCTTGCCGAGGAATATCTCGGCGGGAGTGAGGAAATGAATGAAGACGAAATCGCCGGAACCTTGCGGGCGGTTGATGGTGTTGCCGTGTTTGTGGAACATTTCGATGCCGATGGCATGCACGTTGAGCTGCTGCCCGTTTTGGGTCATGGCCTTTCTCCAATGCCGTTGCGTGTCGACGGATGGCGAAGCATTAGTGCAATCCGATAATGCAATTGTAAATCGATTGGGCAATTGAATCCAGCCGAAAATCGGTCTTTTCGTGCATTGCGGGCGCGCCACCGGTTGAGTATAGTGAATCTGTCGGACGGCGGCGGCGCCGAAGGTGCCCACTTTATCCCTTTTCGCTATTTTTCTCCCATAAGGCGGTCTTTTCGCCCACACTCTCTCTTGTCCGGCGATAGCGGTTCGCCACGTGAAAGCCTCTTGCCGGCTGTTTTTCGCCTGATCATTCGTGGCGCAATCGTTCCGAATCGCCCGCTGTCCACAAATTGCACTTTTCAACTGTTTCTATCGGAGGAGGCGTTTTTATGGCGGAGGTCAAGCTTCGCGAGATCCGGAAACGCTTCGGAGAGGTCAAAGTCATTCACGGCGTCGATTTGACGGTCCGGGACGGCGAATTCGTCGTTTTCGTCGGGCCTTCGGGTTGCGGCAAGTCCACCCTGCTGCGCATGATAGCCGGCCTCGAGGAGGCGAGCGAGGGCGATATATTCCTGGACGGAGAGCGCATAAACGATCGCGAGCCGGTCGATCGCGGCATGGCCATGGTTTTCCAGTCCTACGCCCTCTATCCCCACATGACGGTCGCGCAGAACATGGGGTTCAGCCTCCGTCTGGCCAAGCGGCCGAAGACGGAAATACGGGAGAAGGTGGAGGCGGCCGCAAGGGTGCTGCAGATGGAGAATCTGCTCGAACGCATGCCCAGGGAACTTTCCGGCGGGCAGAAGCAGCGGGTCGCCATCGGTCGCGCCATTGTCCGAGCCCCCAAGGTGTTCCTTTTCGACGAACCCCTGTCCAACCTCGACGCGAAGATGCGGGTCGAAATGCGCAAGGAAATCCTCCAGCTTCACAAACGGATCAAGGCAACGATGATCTACGTCACCCACGATCAGGTGGAGGCGATGACCCTGGGCGACCGCATCTGCGTTCTCAAGGACGGGCTGGTCCAGCAGATGGGCACCCCCACCGAAGTCTTCGACAACCCCGCCAACATGTTCACCGCCGGCTTCATCGGCACGCCGCCCATGAACCTGATACGGGGCGTCCTCGAGCGTTCGGGCGAAGGCGTGCGCTTTTCCGGGAACGGGCTGTCGGCGACGCTGCCGGCCGCCATCGCCGCCCGGGTGGCCGCCTATGACGGCCAGGAGGTGTGCCTTGGCCTCAGGCCCAAGGCCATGACCCTCGCCCGATACGCGAACATCGAGGACGCGGGGACAGTGTGGAAGGGGAAGGTGGCGGTCACCGAGATGCTGGGCGAGGAGGCGCTGCTCCATGTGGCTCATGGAGACGCCCGCTTTATCATCAACGTCGATCCCCACATGGTTCCCGAACTGGACGACGAGGTGGAGATATCGCCGGTGCTCAACCGCGCCCACGTTTTCCTTCTCTCAACCGAGGAGAATCTCACCCGGGACATCGCTCTTCCCGGGCGCTTCAGCGTCAGGCAGTGAGATGGTGCTTAAAAACACCGGTATAGTCGTTATGGGTTCTTCCTCTTACCTTTGGGGATAGGGGGAGAAGCTGTTTTTTTTACCCGCACAGGACGGTATACATGGCAAGAACACGAATGTCACTCGACGGCGCTTGGCGGTTCCTTGTCGATCCTCGCGACGAGGGCGAACAGGAAGAGTGGTTCCGGGGCCTTCCCAACGGGGCCGAAACAGTGACGGTTCCGCACATATGGCAGACCGACCGGTCGTTTCTCGAATACCGGGGCGTTGCCTGGTACGAGTCGATGTTCCGGTGCGAACCGGGATTCCTGAAACAATCCCCGTTCCTGCTTTTCGACGCAGTCGACTATCACGCCCGGGTTTGGCTGAACGGCGTCGAACTGGGCGAACACGAGGGCGGCTTCAGCCCCTTCGCACTCGCCGCCGCCCCTGGTCTGCGGACGGGCGAGAACCGCCTTGTCGTCCGCGTCTACGATCCCCTCGACAACGCCGAGATCCCCATCGGCAAGCAGGGTTCCTGGTACACCCGGGTGAGCGGGATCTGGCAAAGCGTCGCGCTCGAGGCCCGATCGCCCCTCCACGTGCTCGAGGCGATGGTTCTTCCCCGGCCGGAAAAGGGCGGCATCGATCTATGTCTCGTCCTCAACCAGCCGCCGCCCGCCGCCGCCCGCGCCGAGTTCCGGTTCAGGCCGCACCGGGAGGAACGGATTCTCCATCGCCACGGCGCGGACATCGGCGGCGAGTCGACTTCCCTGTTCATCGAACTTCCCGAGGCGAGGCTCTGGAGTCCCGCCGATCCCTTTCTCTACGATCTCGAGGTGGCGATCGGCGACGATAGCTTCACGACCTACTTCGGCATGCGGACCGTGACCTGCCGTGACGGCATGATTAGCCTGAACGGCGAACCGCTCTATGTCCGGGGCGCGCTCGAGCAGGCGTTCTACCCCGGTACGGTGTATCGCGCGCCGTCCGAGGAATACGTCCGGGACGAGATCGCCAAGGCCAAGCACATGGGCTTCAATCTCCTCCGCAAGCACATCAAGCCGGAATTGCCGATGGTCCTCTACTGGGCCGACCGGCTCGGCATGCTGGTCTGGGCGGAACCGGCGAACTACGTCAAGTGGACGCCCCTGGCCCGCCGGCGGTTCACGGACGAACTCAAGGCGATGATCCGCCGCGATTACAACCGCCCGTCGATCATCGCCTGGTCCCTCTACAACGAGGAGTGGGGGCTTGAGTGGAACATGGCGGGCGATCCGGAAAAGCAGTCTTATGTCGAGAAGCTGTATGCGGAGATCAAGAAACTCGACCCGTCGCGCCCGATCTGCGACAACAGCGGCTGGACCCACGTCAGGACCGACATCAACGACTATCACGCCTATTTCGCCCTGCCCGACCAGGCCGAGGGTTTCAAGGCCTACCACGACGACTTCATGCTGGGCGATCCCGACGCCAACTTCGTCCCGCCCCGCCGATCATCGGGCGAGCCGATCATCGTCTCCGAATTCGGCGTCTGGGGCCTTCCGAGCATGGCAAAACTCCGGGAGCGCTACGACGGCCGCGAGCCGTGGTGGTTCGAAAACCGCTCCGACGGCGGGCATCAGGACGAGTACAAAAAACCCCACACCGCACTGGCCAATTTCCACCGCTTCGGGATTGACCGGGTTTTCGCCGACATCGAGGAGCTCGCGCTCCATTCGCAGCGGCGGATGCTGCGGGGCGTCCAGGCCATTGTCGAGGAAATGCGCCGCCGCCGCGGCATCGCCGGATACGTCGTCACCGAATTCACCGACATCGAGTGGGAGACCAACGGCTGGCTCGACTTTTTCCGGGATTACAA
>JAVBRW010000174.1:0-25852 GCA_031547475.1 Planctomycetota bacterium | reverse complement strand
AGTCTGTTGTTGATTGGATGGTAAAATGAAGCTTTTTCGTCTTACTTATGCATTATGCATTGCATTACGCTTGCGTATCCAACGCCGGCTGCGCTTGCTGGGACTGTTTCGTGGTGGTCGTGCCGTTGGCGTTGTAGTTGCGGACGGAGACGGTCTTTTCGCTGTAGCTCATCTCGAACTTGAACGCGAACTGTTCGAGCGAGTTGTAGACGCCCTCGTCCTGTTTCTGCTTGTTCAGGCCGTTCTTGATGAAATCGTCAAGGCCCTTCATGGTCAATTCGTGCGTCTTGTCGATGCCGTCCTGCGTCGGCTTCGGCACTTTGCCCAAAATGCCCTGCGCCTGGTCGAAGCCCTTCTGGATGGCGCCGCGCATGAGTTCGGCGAATTCGGTGCGGGCTTCCTCGGTGTCGCCCTTGGCCTTGAACGCGCTCGACAGCGGGAAAAAGGCGGAGGCGAAATCGACGATGCGGCCCGCCGTCTTTTCCGGCGAGAAGTAATCCTTCATGCTGTTCATGAACGTTTGCGGATCGAATTTGGACTGGGCGGCCTGATCGGTCCCTTGCGCCTGGCCCGCTTTCTGGAGGTTTTCGACCAGCGAGGCGAAATCGGTGCTCGAGCCGATGGCGTCGGCCAAATCCTTGCCGGTCTGGCCGCCGGACGCCGCCTTGATATAATTGAGATCGAGTTTGACGTTGAAGCTGGTTTCCTTGTATTCGTAATCACCCGCCGCGTTGGCGATATACTGCATGGAGGTGTAGTTGAGTTCGTATTGGGCGCTGATGCTGCCGGCGGTGGCGCCGTCGAGTTGCTTGAACGCGTCCATCAGGCTGGTCTTGAATTCGTTGAACAGCGGCATGTCGTTCAGGAAGCCGAGAGCGCCGGCCCTGTCCTTGAACTGTTCGACATCGTCGGTGGTGGTGACGCCGTCCTGCTTGGCCGGGTCGGTCTTGTCCGCTTCCTTTTTGTACCGGTTGGGGTAGCGGATCGCCTCTTCGGCGTTGAGCTTGTCCATGATGGCCTGCAGCTCTTTTTGGCGGCGCTCCATCGGGGAAAGGTTTTCGTCCGCCTTGCCTTTTGATGTGGTGGCGGTGTCCTTGTCCTGCGTGTCCTGGTTGCCCTGTTTTTCCTGGGTTTTGGCCTTTTTCCGCATGCGCGCGGCTTCGGCGGCGTTCTGGGGCTTGGCGGCGGCGGCGTTTTCGTCCGTCTTGGCCGCATCCTCGGCCGTCGGGGCGGTATTGCCCTGGATGGCGCCCTGTTTCGCTTTCAACTTTTTGTACAACTCGGTGGCGGTGGATTGCGCCGCGTCGGCTTTGCCGGGCCGGTTGTTGAAAAAACGGCCGAGTTGATTGCTGAGATCATTGTTAATCATGATAGAGTCCATCCATTATCAAGAACCGCTCATCCCTGAAAAGCAAGCAGAATGCCAACCTATGCGGCATCCCGGTCATCGAACGAAAACACGATACTATAATATATCGACCGGTTTTGTTTTCCACCTCGCTATTTGTATTAGCGGACCCAGGGAGCGCGACTTTAACGGTAATACCATTTTTTTATTCTATGCGTATCAGTGGGCTTGGGATTGACGTTTCCCGAAAACTAAAATGAGTCTGGTATAAAGTTTCCAGGGTTCCCTTTTCGACGGGAATTATTGCCAACTCGATTGTTCCGGTCAACCTGACGAAAAAACAACCCATTGCAACGCAAGCACTAACAATTTTCAAGAAAAGCGGGCGGCGGTTGGCCCGATTTTCTTGAAAACTCGACTATCAAATGCTCAGGCCGCCGTTTTCGGAAAAGCTGTAATACCCGTATTCCGTGACGATTACGTGATCGACCAGGCCGATCCCGACTATGTCGCAGGCGGCGCGGAGGCGGCGGGTGAATTCGACGTCCTCCGGGGAGGGCGCGGGATTGTTGGACGGATGGTTGTGGACAAGCGCTATGCGGACCGCATATTCGCGTATGGCCGGCCGGAGGAGGTCGGCGAGGTTCAGATAGGCGGCGTTCGGCGAATTGTCGCAAAACCAGGCATCGCGAATGACCGAATTTTGCTGATCGAGGAACAGCACCACCGCCGCTTCGGACTGGTAATCCCGGAGTTCGGCCGCGTAGCGATCATGGATATCCTTGGCCGAGGTGATGCGCGGCACTTCCGTCCGCTTTTCCGCCAGAACCCGGCGGTGAATGGCGTTGACGGCGGCGAGGCGGAGCGCCTGCGGCCTGCCCATGTCGCGGACGCCGAGGTATTCCTGCATTTCGGCGCGGAAAATGGCGCGGAGCGGCCCGTAGCGATCGAGCAGGGTGGCGACGACCGCTTCCTGCCCGGTGGCTTTTTCGCCGTAAAGGAGGACGCCCAGCAGCTCGGCGTCGGACAATGCCTTGTCGTAGCCCGAAAGCAGCCTGGCGGCCGGCGGGATGAGGGCGACGGCCGGCGTCCGCGGCTTGTTGTAATGATCGCATTCGCGGGTGAGCAGGCATTCGGGGCATAGGGGCGTGGCGCCGCACACCGGTTTCAGCGACAGCGCGTCGTCCCCGGCGCAAAACATGGCCAACAGATTCAGGACATGATCGGCCGGGCGGGTGACGGCCAGGCCGATGTTCTTCGCCAGTTCCTCGGCGAAGCGGTCGATTCCCGTTCCGCCGGCGGCGAATCCCAGCCGGCGGAATGCGCGGCTGAATGCGGCAGCGGTCGGCTGGGCCGGTCCCTTTCCGCCTTTTTGTCGCAATTCCGCCAGGCGGGCGGCAAGCGCGTCGCGGCCGCAGGCGCCTTTTTTTTCCGAAGCGTTTTCGAGCGTGTGGACCAGGCGCGAATAAAACGTGACCAAATCGCGCGCCGGCTCGGGCGCCGATGTAACGGGGCGGGGCGGAACCTCGTTTTCTTCGGGTGCGTCCGGAATTGTTTTGGTCATGTCGGCCTGTGGAAGCGGGGAAGACTTTTTCCGCATAATGGCGATTGGCGGTTCAATCGCCATTATGCGGAAATCATATCACATATTGTCAATCAGCGCGCTCCCGAACCCGGAGCACGACAGTTTGGTCGCGCCTTCCATCAGGCGGTGGAAATCGTAGGTGACCTGCTTTTTGCTGATTGTCTTGTTCATGGCGCGGAGAACGAGGTTGGCCGCCTCTTTCCAGCCGAGGTAGCGGAACATCATTTCGCCCGACAGGATGACGGAGGACGGGTTGACCATGTCTTTGCCGGCGTATTTCGGGGCGGTGCCGTGGGTGGCTTCGAAAATGCCGTGGCCGGTGATATAGTTGATGTTGCCGCCCGGTGCGATGCCGATGCCGCCGACCTGCGCGGCCAGGGCGTCGGAAATATAGTCGCCGTTCAGGTTCGGGGTGGCGACGACGTCGTACTCGGCCGGACGGGTAAGAATCTGCTGGAGGAACGCGTCGGCGATGACGTCCTTGATGACGATGCGCCTGCCTTCGACCTCGAGAACCTGCCACGGGCCGCCGTCGGTCTCCTCGCCGCCGAATTCCTCGCGCACCACTTCGTAGCCCCAGTCGCGGAAGGCGCCTTCGGTGAACTTCATGATATTGCCCTTGTGGACCAGGGTCACCGAGTTCCGGTTGTTTTCGATGGCGTACTGGATGGCGGAGCGCACCAGGCGGGCGGTGCCTTCCTTCGACATGGGCTTGATGCCGATGCCGGACGAGGCGGGGAAGCGGATTTTCTTGTGGAGCGCCGGGAACGATTCGGCGAACAGCTTGAGGAATTTGTCGCACTCGGGCGTGCCCTGGGCGAATTCGATGCCGGCGTAGATATCCTCGGTGTTTTCGCGGAATATCACCATGTCGATGAGTTCCGGCTGCTTGACCGGGCTCGGCACGCCGGTGAAATAGGTGACCGGACGCAGGCAGACATAGAGGTCGAGGATCTGCCTGAGCGCCACGTTCAGCGAACGTATGCCGCCGCCGATGGGGGTGGTGAGGGGACCTTTTATGCCGACCAGGTACTTGCGGAACGCGTCGATGGTTTCGTCGGGCAGCCAGTTGTTGGTCTGCTTGAACGCCTTCTCTCCGGCGAGGACTTCCTTCCACACGATTTTCTTTTTGCCGCCGTAGGCCTTGGCCACGGCCGCGTCCATGACCCGCACCGCCGCCGCCCAGATATCGGGGCCGGTGCCGTCGCCCTCGATGAAAGGTATGACCGGATGGTCGGGAACGACGAGCTTTCCGTCCTTGATGGAAATGATTTCCTCAGCCATTGCTTGTTTCACCCTCCTTTTCCGCGCGCGCGATTTTGTGCTTGCGGACCGAGTCCAATATGCTCCAAATCAGGTAGATGACGACCCCGACCACGATGGCGATGTCGGCGACGTTGAAAACCGGCCACAGGCCGCCGCCCGTCCTCGGGTTGATGATTTCCAGAAAGTCCCGCACGCCCGGATGGAACAGCCGATCGTAGAGGTTGCCGAACGCGCCGCCGACGATGAGGCCGAGTCCCCACAGCGGGGCGTCGGGCTCGCGGCAATGGTAGGCGGTCAGCACCAGCGCCGGCACCAGGACGGCGGCGGCGCCGAGGAAGAGGAGAATGTTCCCGGCCGCCCAGCCGAACGCGCCTCCGGTGTTGTAATGGCAAATCAGCCTGAATGCGCCGGGCAGCACCCAGATGATGTTTTCCTGCGTGTACAGGTTGTCGGGGGGCGGGCCGCCAAGAACATGGAACGCGGCGGCCTTGGAAACCAGGTCGGCGATGACGGTGACAACGGCCGCCAGCCAGAACCAGCGAACAGGGTTCAGATTTCGCCCTCCTCGAACTTGCGCTTGCACTTGACGCACAGCTTGGCCCAGGGCTGGACTTCGAGGCGGCGCTCGCCGATTTCCTGCTGGCATTCCTCGCAGACGTTGTACTGTCCCTGTGCGAGGCGATCCAGGGCCTCGTTTATTTCCGCCAGCGTTTCCGAGGATGCGGTAAGCCGGGAGACAATCAGATCGAGTTCCTGTTCGTCCGACGCCTGCTCGGCCATGTTGATCGGGGCGCGCGCGGTAAGGCGGACGCTGTCGGAGAGAAGGGCGTCCCTTTGTATGGATTGCTGCTGGCTGGTCAGACGTTCACGCAGGGCAAGGAGGTTTTTTCTCAGTTTTTCCGGTGTCATTATGCTGTCCCGTTGGCAAAAAGGCCTACTATTCACAAATATGCTATTTTAAAGGGTAAGGGGATCCGAGTCAACTGGGAATACTGTTTCGGCGAGGGGAAACGAAGGAATTGCAATGAGTGCGGTGTGCTATCCGAAATGCCATCGGGTTGAAAAAGGCATGGCGTTATTTTTCTTCTTTCGCTATCCGCGCCGGTTTATGGGATTCATTTTTCACTTCGCTTTTTTTCTTCCGGTTTTCAAGCTGTTTGGCGCTGATAGCCGGAGTGGGAAGATCCTCCGGCATGGAACCACCGATTTCCTTGATGGTTTGGCGTACCTTGGCGCCGACCTGCCGATGCGCCAGGTTCGCCTTTTCCTTGCCGGATATGCCTTCGCGTCGAATCTTTTCCTCGGCCTGGGTTGCGCGGAACATGTTTGCGGCCAGTTCAGTGCTTCCCATGTGATCGAGAATTTGCTGCGATTTTTTCAATCCCTTGCGCTTGTGTATATCCTGCATGCTCAGGCCGCCGTACAATCCCATATATCCATGGTTTTGGAAAATGGCATAATCCATCGGCTGAACGACGCCCGCACGTTTCGCTGTCGCGGCAAGCTGTTTATTGTGCCGTTTCATTTCGTCGCGAAGATGCAAACGCAACTCGTCCTCGTCCGCCATTTTTTGATCGGCGAGTTCCTGGCGCCGGGTTTGAATGGCAAAATACGTTTGTCCGACCGCCACCACCGGTTTCGAAGGATCGGCATTCTGGACAATCAGGTAACATGCGTAGCGCGACAGAAATACGGTATGAATGGCCCTTTCCGCCCCACTGCCGATACGAACCATTTCGGTGACGTCAACGAAATGGTCGTCCGGCCTTTGGCCACTTGTAAAGCATGCAGTTTTGGCTTTTGCAATAACGAAAGTAAAGTTTCGATATTCAGTGTATCCTAATGCATCCGACAGATCACGAGCCGACCAATACTCATTGCCTGCCGAGTTGATTCTCCGGATTCGCTCAAATGCGGAAACATGTTCGCGATCGGCCTGAATCGGGTCATCCGCCATGTTTGCCGTTCCTTGTGCAGGAAAGTTCTATAATGCAAACGATTATGGAATGATTATAATTCGCACCCCATCGCCTTGGCGATGCTCTGAAGCCGCTGGATGACCACCGGATTGTCGTCCGACCCGTCGTTGTAAAGATCGGGATCGATCCCCTTCATGATCAATTTGATCTTCAGCGGGGCAATCATGTGGGGATTGCCCTTGGTGCGCATCTCTATCAACTGCTCAATCATCACTTTTATTTTGCCTGCCATCGGTGAATCATCCCGGATTGGAGGAGGGGGAAAGGGTTACTTCTTGACCTGCCGCAGATCCCGGGTATACCCGAGGACAACTTTCCCCTTGCGGTGCGTAACCCGGACCAGCGTGATTTCCGCCGGGACCGGCTCGCCGTTCAGCTTCTGGTGCATCCATTCAAACCGGTCGAAACCTTCGTTGAACGCCCTGGTGATGTGCCGCGTCGCCTCGTCCGCGCTCTTCTTGCCGTTGGGCTGGTATTCCGGAGACAGTTCCATGAAACGATCGAGATACGCCTGGCGGTTGGGAAGATCGAACAGCTTGGCCGCCTCGAGGTTGCAATCGATGTTTTCGAACTTGTCGTTCCAGAAATTGCAGCACAGGGGCGCCGCGTCGATCATGATGCGGATGCGCTCCTCCGCCTCGTACAGTTCGGTCATCTCCTGGAGGCACTCCACCCGGCCTACCAGGCCGCCGAACGAATCCTTCAGGGGGGACGCCGAGCGAAGGTAAATCTTGTCCGTCTGCCTGTCGATATAGTGCTGGAGATCGGATTCGGCCTGCATGTTCAGGGGCGCCAGCCTGCCTCCCCAGTCCGCCGCCTGCACGTTCACAAGCTCGTCGGCGGAATCCTTCCCGAACATGGCGAGGCCGGCCTTGTTCATGAACAGCCATTTGCCCGAGCTGCTGGCGACGCCGACCGGGAAGGGCAGACTGTTGAATATGTTGGTCATCCAGTCGAGATCGTCGACCTCGGTCACCGATTTCGCCGAACGCAAATCGCGGGTGTAGCCAAGCACGACATCGCCGTCGCGGGTCGAGACCTTGACCAGGGTGATTTCGGCCGGGACCGGCTCGCCGTTCAGCTTCTGGTGCATCCATTCGAACCGGTCGTAGCCGGTGCTGAAAGCGGTTTTGATGTGCCGAAGCGCCTCGTCCGCGCTCTTTTTGCCGTTGGGCTGGAGTTCCGGCGACAACTCGGCGAAACGATCGAGATATGCCTGCTTGTCCGGCAGATCGAACAGTTTGGCAGCCTCGAGATTGCAGTCGATGTTTTCGAACTTGTCGTTCCAATAATTGCAGCACAGGGGGGCGGCGTCGATCATGGCGATGATGCGCTCGTTCCCCGCGAACAGCGTTGTGACATCGTGCAGCGATTCGACCCGCCCGGCGACGGTTCCGCCCGGGCCGACAAATTGTGACGATACGCGATGGAAGACATGCCGGTTTTTCTGATCCTGGAAGAATTCCTTCTCTTCGGTGTGTTTCGACCTGCCGAGGCCGGAGGTGGGAGCGGGTTTTAAGCGCCCGCCCCAATCGGCGGCGGATAGATCGGCCGCTGATTTTATCGATTCAATGCCAAGGAAATCAAGGGCGGCTCGGTTGAGGAACCGCCACGACCCGTCCGCCGCAATCAGGCCGACAGGAAAAGGTTGTATGGAATAAGCGTACAACGCTCCCTTAAACTCGCAGGAATCCTCTGCAGGGAATTCAACGGAAAAGTCGCTGGCCATAAACACACTCCTCAACATTGGCAAATCGCGCAATGGGTAAAAAATATACCCTTTAATACTAATAAATTATCGCGATCATGTCAATGGCCCTCACGAGAATGGGCAAATGCGGCAACCCAAGGAATCAGGGTTAAAAAAAGACACACAGGCGTTTGACAACTCTTTTTCATATCCATTCATGAAACCTCATGATCACGCGCTGGTTGCGGCTAGACGCTCCGGCGCTTCGCGAAGTTCCACGGTCCGGCCGGACGACTTGTCGCTGCTCATGCTTTTCATCGCTTCGAATTTCAGGCTGTGGAGGGAGCTGATGCCCGGGACCTTTTGCGTCACGCCCCACAACTCGTCCGTCATGCTCATGGTCCGCTGTGAGTGGCTGATGATGATGAATTGCGTTTCATCGGTAAAATCTTTCACCTGCTGCATGAAGCGATCGATGTTCGATTCGTCCAGCGGCCCGTCCACTTCGTCGAGGATGCAGAACGGGCTCGGCTTTGAACGGAACAGGGCGAAGAGGAGCGCCACCGCGCACAGCGCTTTTTCGCCGCCGGACAGGAGCGAAATGCTTTTCGGTTCCTTGCCCGGGGGTTGGGCGCGGATATCGATGCCGGCGTCCAGCGGGTCGGCGCCCGGTTCGGTCACTTCCTCCAGGAACAGATCCGCCTTGCCGCCGCCGAACAGGCGGGTGAACATTTTCTGGAAATTCTCCCGCACCGCCACGAACGTCTCCTGGAAGCGGGTGGAGGATTCGTCGTTCAGCTTGTCGATGGCGGTGCGCATGGCGGCGACCGCCTCCTGCAATTCCTCCTGGTGGCTGCGGTAGAATTCGGCGCGCGCCTCCAGTTCGGCCAGTTCGTCGATGGCTTCCGGGTTGACGTTGCCGATGTTCCTGAGTTTTTGGGAAAGCTCCTCGATCCGCGTCTGCAATTCGGCGTCGGACAATGCGGCCCATTCCCGCTCCTCCTCCGACTCGGCCTGTTCCTCCGCCGGTTTCGGCGGCGGCAGGCCGCCTTCCAGAAGTTCGGCCGCTTCCGCCTCTTCGGCGGGCGCTTCCTCGGGAACGGTCAAATCCTCCATCTGCAATTCGTCCCGGGCCTTTTCCTTGACGGCGGCGATGCGGAATTCGCACTCGGCGGACTGGCGATCGAGAAGGCCGATGCCGTCGCGGACGCGGTTGAACTGCACCTGGCTTTCGCGATCGCGCTTGCGGAATTCCTCAGCCCGGTTGCGGCAGTCGGCCAGGCGTTCACCAAGTTCGACGCCGGTGGCGCGCTGTTCGTCCCGGAGGCGGAGGAGTTCGCTTTCGCGCTGGCGCAGCTCTTCCAAACGCTGGCGGTGGCCGGCGGTTTCGGCGTCCGCTTCGGCCGAGGTCATGCCGGGCTTGGCCAGTTCTTCGCGGCACCAGGCGATCTCGCCGGCCGTTTCCTCGATGCGGGTGGCAAGCTCCCGCACCCGGGCCTGCGCGGCCGAACGTTCGCCCGACAGGGCGGCGAATTCCTGGCCCAGAGCGTCGATGGCGTCGCGGGTGCGGCGCTGCTCCTCGGTGCCGGCGATGACGCGGCTTTCGAGATCCGCCATTTCCGTCTCGGTCTGGGCAAGGCTTTGGCGGAGGAATTCCAGCCGTTCCCGCCGGCCGGAACCGCCGTCCGACAGGCTGGCGCGCTCGGCCTCGGCGTCCCGGCGATCGCGGCCGAGGCGTTCCAGTTCGCTTTTCCGCACCGCCAGGTTTTGCTTGAATTGCGCTTCGCTCCGGCCCGCCTCGGCCAGGCTTTTTTCCAGTTCCGACGCCTGGGCGACCAGGGTGCGGACCGTCTCCATCGCTTCGGCGCGGCGGCGCTGCTTGTCGGCGAGGCGCTGCTCGCACTCGGCCAGCACGCCTTCCAGCGCATCCAGTTCCGCTTTCCTTTGCACCAGGCCGGCGCGGCGCTGCTGGCCGTGGCCGCCGGTCATCGAGCCGGACGGATTGATGACATCGCCTTCCAGGGTGACGATTTTGACGCCCCGCGCCTCCCGGCCCGACAGCTCGCGGGCGAGATCGAGGTTGTCCACCACCAGAATGCCTGCCAGCAAATGCTCCATCACCACCTGGTGGCGCCGGTCGTACTGGATCAGCTCCACCGCCTCGCCGATGACGCCGGGGATGTGCTTGAACGACTGCACCAGGCGGCGCCGGGGCTGGATGCGATCCATGGGCAAAAAGGTGGCGCGGCCGAGGCGGTGGCGTTTCAGATGCTCGATGGCGGACTGGGCGTCCCGGGCCGATTCCACCACCACGTCCTGGGCCGAGGCGCCGAGGATGGTCTCCATCGCCAGCGCCAAATCCTGCGGCACCGTCATCAAATCGAGCGCCATGCCGACCATGCCCGGGCAGTGGAACGAGCCGTCGCGGGCGGCGAGCAGGATGTTTTTGACGCCTTCGTAGGCGCCGTCCAGGCTGTGTTCCAAATCTTCCAGCGTCGCCTTGCGGGCCGCCTTGGCCGATCGTTCCGATTCGGTGGCGCGTTCCTCCGTCTGGAGCCGTTCCGCGTCGGACTGGAGCTGGCGGACGCGCTGGCGCATCTGATCCAGCTGGTCGGCCGACGCTCCGAACGCGGCGGCGGCGCGGTTGTATTCCTCCTCCAGGCCGGCGACGGCGCCGGACAGTTCGCCCTCGTCCTGCGCCAAGCGGGCGAGGCGGGCCTCGACCTCGGCTATGCGCTGGCTGGCCGATTGCTCCGACGCGTCCAGCCTGGCCGCCTCGGCCGACATGTCGTGGCGCTGGCGGTTGACATCGATGATGCGGTTCCGGAGGCCTGTGACCAATGTTTCCGCTTCGGCGGCGGCTTTCAGGAGGTTTTGCCGGTCCGTATCCTGCACCCCGAATTTTTCTTCAAGCGAAGCGGCCAGCGCTTCGGCTTCGCGGAGTTTTTCCCGCGCTTCGCTGTCTTGGGCTGTGAGGCGTTCGAGCCGGCCGGTCAAATCGTTCCGCCGCTCGTTCCCGCGGTTTACCTCCTGGATCAGGGCGTCGAGGCGGCTTTGCGTGTTGGCTTGTTCGAGCAGAATGCCGGACAATTCCTCCTGGGTGGCGGAGGCGGCGTTGACGACCGCGTCGCGGTTGGCCGTCAGTTCCGTCTCCTCGTTCGAAATGCGCAGGAGATCCATGGCGAGGCCGGACTGGACGCGGGTTTCCCTATCGAGTTCGGCTTCCAGCTCTTCCCGCTGCTTTTTCAGCTTTGCCAGCATGATGCTTTGCTGGGCGAACTGGCGGCGGTAAAGGTGGGAACGGACGCCGTTCCGTTCCGCCGTGAGTTTCCGGTGGCGGCGGGCATTGGCGGCCTGGGCCGAAACCTTCTTGATCTGCCGTTCCTTTTCCTCGACCTGATCGCCGACTCGGAGGAGCGTCTGGTCGGTGCGTTCGAGGCGGGAGAGGATTTCCTTCCGCTTGACCTTGAATTTGGCGATGCCGGCCGCTTCCTCGAACACGGCGCGGCGATCGGCAGGTTTCGCGTGCAGGAGCGCTTCGACCCGCCCTTGTTCGATGACCGAATAGGCGGAACTGCCGATGCCGGTGTCGAGGAACAGATCGCGGATATCCTTCATGCGGCAGCGGTTGTTGTTTATGTAATATTCGCTTTCGCGCGAACGGTAGATGCGGCGGGCGACGCACACTTCGCTGTAGGGCAGGGGAAGGCGCTGGTCGGTGTTGTCGAAGGTCAGTTTGACCTGGGCCATGCCGCTGGCCGAGCGCGATTCGCAGCCGGAGAAGATGACGTCGAGCATTTCTTCGCCACGCAGGTTTTTGGCCGATTTTTCGCCCAAAACCCACTTGATGGCGTCGACCACGTTGGATTTGCCGCAGCCGTTCGGGCCGAGGATGGCGGTGATGCCGTCCCCGAAGTTGATCACCGTCTTGTCGGGAAACGACTTGAATCCGAAAAGTTCAACCGATTTCAGGCGCATAGAGATCAGGCTCCGAGACAAAGAGATTTAAGATTGTAGATTGTAGATTTAAGATTTTTCTTTTCAGATCCGTTCACCTCAAGTTGTCACGATAACGGCGAACAATAATTTACAGACGCGACAGTCCAATAGGTGTAAATCTTAAATCTACAATCTACAATCTTAAATCACGCAACGATGTTGTTCTTCGCGCCGCAGTTGGCGCAGGTTCCGTTCGGGCGCATGCCCGAGGCGTCTATCTCGAACGCTTTCCGGGAAACGACGACGTTCTGGCAGTTGACGCACACCGTGTCGCCGGCGCCCGGCACCATGACGTTGCCGACATAGACGTAGTCCAGTTGCGTGCGGAAAATCCGCCAGGCATTGGACAGATGCGCGACCGTGGTCGCGGCCTTGTGGTAATTGTAGCTCGGATGGTAGGCGGTCAGGTGCCAGGGCGTCTGCCGCCCGCAGTTGGCCGCTCCCCATTTGGCCAAATCCTCCAGCTCCGGCACCGCGTCGTTCTCGCCCGGGATGAGGAGGGTGGTCAGTTCGACATGCGTCCGCCTGATCGCCGCCTTGACCGTTTCCAATACCGGATCGAGGCTGCCGCCGCACATGCGGCGGTAGAAATCGTTGTTGAACGCCTTGACGTCGATGTTCATGGCGTCGACGAGGGGAAGCAGATCGGCCAGCGGCCCCGGCTGGATATAGCCGTTGGTGACCAGCACGTTTTTGCCGCCCCGGCGCCTGACCTCTTTCGCGCAGTCGATCACGTATTCGATGGCGACGATCGGCTCGTTGTAGGTGTAGGCGACGCCGATGGAGCCGTGGGCCATGCCTTCCAGCGCGACGTCCCGGGGCGTCATCGCCACGGTGGGCGATTCGTATTGGGAAAGCGGGCTGTTCTGGCAGAACGCGCATTTCAGGTTGCAGCCCCAGCCGCCGACGGAGAAGATTTTCCGGCCCGGGAAAAAATGGTACAGCGGCTTTTTCTCCACCGGATCGAGGTGCGACGCGGCGAGGGCGCCGTAGGTCATCGCATAGAGGACGCCTTCGCGGTTTTTCCGCGCGCCGCACATGCCGATGCCGCTGTTCTGCAGGTGGCATTCGTGCGGGCACAGGCGGCAGGTGACGGCGCCGTCCTCGTACCGATCGTAATAGCGGGCTGGTATCGGATTGGCTGGCATGGCGTTTTCTACAGATACAAATGCATGCGGTGCCGGTTGAACAGGGCGACTTTCCGCTCGTCCCTGGTGTTCACCTGCAATCCCGCGATGTCGTCCAAACGAATGACCGAGGTGCCGTCCGGTTCGCCGTCGTCCGACAGCACGTCGATGCGGGCGTGGGTGTCGGTGAGTTCGCGGACAATGCCGTAGAAGCGGAGTTCGTCGTCGCCGGTGGCGAGGAGCAGGTTGACGACCAGCTTTTCCAGCATCGAGCGCTTCAGTATCTCGTCCAGGCAGCTTTCCGGATTCGGCTTGCCGGTCCAGCCCTGGGTCGCCTTGGGCGTCGGATCCTCTTCCTTTTCCATGAGGAGGCCGATCTGCCGGGCGTAGCGGGACTCTTTCCTGATTTCGATGATATCGTCGATGGAGCCGATGTCCAGGCCGTCCGGGTTGCCGTCCGGATCGATTTGCTTCAGCGTGTAATCGTTGTCCGAGACCGCTTCGACATACCCGACGGCGAACCGCCGCAGATCGGACGGATCGCGGAAAATGCAGACAAGCTGCTTGTCCCGTTGCGCTTCCCTGAGAATTTCGCAGAAAAGATCGTCAGCCATGAATCCAATTCCTCATGAGAAATTTTACGAACTGGGCATTCAAACCGCCGAATGCCCAGTTTGTAAAAATCAAAACCCTTGCGGTACAGGCAAAAACGTTTTTTGCAAAGTGGCGATTGGCGGTTTAATCGCCATTTTGCAAAACTTCAGGTTCAAGATCCTTCCTTCAGCACCACCTTCCCGTGGGACTTTTGGGCGGCGGCGCGGAACGCTTCCAGTTTGTCTTTGTCATAACGGACGCTGTGAGCCATTTGCGGATCGAGGCAGTCGCGGTTTTCGAACTGCTGCAAATACCACACCCCGCCCGGCTCCAGCGCTTTTCCCATGTCCTCGAGCGCCGCCAAATCGACGTAGCGGGGCGCCAGCGTCGTGTGGTATTCCTTGTCCACCCCGGACTCCGCCGCCAGGCGGAACGAGGTTTTGATCCGATCGAGAAGCGCCTCGTCCGCCTTGATGCCGGCCGCCGCGAAAAAGCGCTTGTCCAGCGGCGCTTTGTAATCGAGGGACAGGCAGTCCACCAGCTTTTCCGCCAACAGTTCCGCCACCACGTCCGGGCGGGTGCCGTTGGTATGGAGCTTGGTTTTGACCCCGTATTCCCGGGCCCGGCGCAGCATCCAACCAAGGCCGGGCTGCAGGGTCGGTTCGCCGCCGGTGAACACGACCCCGTCGATCCAGCCCTTTTGCCTCTCCAGGAGCCGGAACAGCAATTCCGGATCGAGGGGCGGCAAACCGTCCAACCCGGTAACGTAGCGCCAACTGTGGCAAAACGGGCAGCGGAGGTTGCAGCCGCCCGCTATCGCCACCGCCGCCACCATATTGTCCCACTCCAACAGCGAATTGGCCAACAGCCCGCGCAGATCGAATTGCGGATGTCCCGCCGGTTTAGCGATCACAGCAGCCCGCCCCCACCAGTTCGACCCGACCCAGTTCGGCGATGGCGTCGCGGTTCCAGGCGGAGCCGGTCGAATCCGATTCGTCGATGCGGAGAATGCCCGGCATGTTGACGGCGCCGCAGTGCGGGCACTTTTCGCTTATGCCGGCCCCGACCTTGTGGCACGAGCGGCAGATGGTGAATTCGGGGCTGATGGTCAACTGCGCCGCCTTGGTCTTTTCGAAGGTTTTCCTGACCAGGCTGGAAATGGCGCCGGCCGACGGACGGGTTTCGCCGATAAAGGCGTGGATGATGGCGCCGGATTCGATCAGGCTGTGGAACTTGGCCTGTTTCATGATGCGGTCGACAATGCCGTCGGCCGCGTCGGGCCGGAGGTGGACCGAGTTGGTGTAGTAGACCTCGTCCGATTCCAGCGAACCGCGCATGAATTCGGCCGCGTCCGGGTAGTTCTTGAGATCGATCTTGGCGAGGCGGCGGGCGGCCGACTCGGCCGGCGATTCCTCGATGGTGATTTTCATGCCGTAGCGCTTGCCCATTTCCTTGATGCAGAAATAGAGGTGCGAAATGATTTTCATGCCGAGCCGGAGCGCGTCGGATCCTTCGTGCAGTTCCTGGCCGGTGAGGTAGGCCAGGCACTCGCTCAGACCGATGACGCCGACGATGTAGGTGGCCTGGTCGAGATCGACGTACGGCCTGCCGTCGGCGGCCATTTTGCCGATCTGCCACAGCGGCATGGACGGCCCGGACATGAGGGCGCGGGCGAACTTCTTCTTCTGGAGATGCGCCTTGACGCAGATGTCGAGGCTTTTCTCGATTTCGGTGAACACCTTGGCGTAGTTGCCGCGCCCGGCCTTGAAGGCGCACTGGGGCAGGTTGATGGTCACGTTCTGGAAGCCGCAGAAGCGCATGGATTCCGGGTGGCGGATCATGTAGGTGTCTTCGATGACCGTCCGCAAACGGCAGCAGGCGGACAGGGTGACTTCGTCCCGGTCGAAGATGAAGTACGGGGTGCCGTTCCTGGCGGCGATTTCGCAGGCGTACTCGTAGATCGCGTACTGCTTCGGATCGGTGAACGTCTCGTGGTTGATGTGGAAATCGCATTTCGGGAACGCGAAAATGTGGCCGTACTGATCGCCCTGCGCCCAGACGTCGAGCATCGCCTTGGTGAAACGGGTGGCGGTGTCGGCGAAATCGCCGTAGGTGCGGTCGAGGTATTTGCCGCCCGGGCCGATGGCCGGGATGTTCTTCAGGTAGCCCGGAATGCCGGTGTGGATGTTGAAATCGAGGAACAGCGTCTGGCCGCCCCGCGAAAACGCGTTCTGGCTGGACGAGAAGATGAGGTGCTGCGCCTCCTGCCGCATTTCCGCGTCCGACATGCCTTCGACCAGCGGCGCGTACATGATATTGATGTACGCGACCCCGAGAGCGCCGGCATAGTACGCCTGCATGGAGGCGAGGAAAGTGTTCAGGTGTCCGGTCAGGGTGCGGGCGTGCTTGGCCGGGGCGGAGGAGGTGTCGAGGTTTTCGAGCTGCAGCCCGTACTTTTTCAAATACTCGATGGAGTGGGACGAGCAGTAGACGCGGGTCGGGTAGCCGAGATCGTGGAGGTGGACGGCGCCTTCGCGGTGGGCATCCGCCACTTCGGGCGAAAACACTTCCTGGAGCGCATACTGTTTCAGCACCGTTTCGGCGATGGCCAGGTTGATGGCTTCCGGGTTGTTGGCCGAAATGTTCGAGTTTTCCTTCGATTTCGACATGATAAGCTGTTCGATATCGTATTTCGGCAAGCCGATGATGGCCTGCTTTTCCAGCGTTTTCTGGTGGCCGCGCTCGAACAGTTCGTTGTCCGTCAGTTCGCGGATCAGGCTGGTGGAAATGCGGGTCAGTCCGGAGGAGAGGACGCGCTTCTCCACCGCCTTGGCGATGGACGAGGCTTCCACCGGATCGAGGCCGGCTTCCTTGGCCAGCGCTCGGGCGATGCGGGAACGGTCCCATGCGAAATATTCGGCCTGGCTTCCCGGATCGACCAGCAGATGGATGTCGGTCGAATCGGCGCCGCCGGTCAAGGTGTCTTTGCGGACGCGCATGGCGTCGCGGGCTTTGGCGCGGCGTTCACGGTACAGGATGTAGGCTTTGGCCGTTTTGGCGTGGCCGGTTTCGATAAGCGCCTTTTCCACCATATCCTGTATTTCTTCGATGGTGGGCGGATTGTCGGCGTCGAAACGCTTTTCGAGCAGGTTCACCACCAGATCGGCGATATCTTCGGCCAGTTGCCGGTTTTCGCCCCCCACCGCCCGGGCAGCGGCAAAGATGGCGTCGGCAATTTTCGTCTTGTTGAAAGGAACGGCGATAAGGTCGCGCTTGATTACCCGGTTGATGCCAGACATGTCGAAAGTCTCCATTACAATCGTCAGTTTATCTATATGAAAGAAACACACATAAAAAAATATAGCAAAACCGGGGTCAACCGGTTGAATTGTCGGGAGTTCAAATTTTTCAAACCTCAAGATTTACTGTTGTTTTCGTTCGTCAATCCGTTGCCGTTGGGCTTGATGGTCCGGATCTCGTTGACGAATTCCTCCAGCGCCTGGTATTCGCGGTACACCGAGGCGAACCGGACATAGGCGACTTCGTCCACCGCCCGCAGCTTCGCCATGACCAGTTCCCCGATATCCCGGGTGGCTATTTCCCGATCAGCCTGGTCCAATACTTCCCGTTCTATGGATTCCACCAAACTTTCCACCATTTCCATGGAGATGGACCGCTTCTCCACCGCCCGGAGCACTCCATTCAATATCTTTTGCCTGTCGAACGGTTCGCGGCGGCCGCTCTTTTTGACAACCCTGACCGGCATTTCTTCCAGGCGTTCGTGGGTGGTGAAGCGTTTGCCGCATTCCAGGCATTCGCGCCGGCGTCGAATCACCGACCCGTCTTCGGAAGGTCGAGTGTCAATGACCTTGTCGTTGTCTTGTTTGCAAAATGGGCAACGCATTATGCCGCCTCGCTTTCCGCAATCCGAAGATACCGTCGGCCAGTATCAACCCAAACCGAAAAATCCCATGACTGCGTGAAAGATGCGCGACCAGAAATGTAGTCGCTTTTCCACTTTCCTCAGCCGGATTTTCTAGAATCCCCCAGTCTAAGCGACGACAGGACAGCGTGTAAGCAAAATACATCCCCACTTTCACCAGCTATCCCTATCGCTAGTGTATGGCGCAATTATTACCCACAGCATATTGTGAGTCAAGGAAAAACAGGTCAAGGTTTATCGACATTTTCCGCCCATTTTTTTAAAGACCATAGGGAATGGAGGTAAGGGCGGAGAATAGCTCGATTTTCCTTTCAAAAAAAGTTGGAAATGGATCTGCGAAGGTAGGTCTTGCCGGAGTTGCGATTGGCTGGCTGTCCGAATTTGAGCTGACGGCATGGGTGAATGCTATTTTACGTATCATGAAAATTTAATTTAGTTTGGACTCTGCCAATGTAGCTATGCTCTTTTTGAAGAAATAAAACTTGGTATATTATTCTTCCCGGCTATTGCTGCATTTCGGATCAAGAACACATTGTTGCAAGAAATATATCGCAATGGGTTGTGTTCTCACTTTTTCAATCCCATAACCTTTGTGAGCGCTTTGGGCTTGGGCTTTTTGTTTTCCCAAATAACCAGAAGGGGTTATGCGTAACCCAATTTGCGCCGGAGATCCGTCTTCCCGATCCTGTAACCTTTGTGCACAAAACTGGCTGTGGCTTTCAGAAACTGAATTGCAACAGATTCACGTACACGGGAACGTTTGTAAATAATGCACCATGTTTACGTGAAATGAGAATGATGAATGAGGATACATGGATTATCAATTTTCTAATATTTTGTGTAATTATATAGAATACTTATACGCATTCTACCTTGTAATCCCATAGAATGAAGCCAGCAATTGGTTTTGCGATATAAAGCTTTATATCTATTTGGAATGAATGGCTTTCCGACTTCAGAAAATGTCTGGAGTGGTGAGGTGAGGGTATGCGTTTCAACTCCGGGGGCGGGTGGGGAAGTGGGATGTGCGCTTTTGTAATTTCCTGAAAAATAAGGAGAAAGGTGTGAAAAAAATGGGGATAAAGTGGCGAATCATCTTACCGGTGGGTATTTTGCTCAGTGTGGGCATAACGGTGATAGTCGTCATTGTTGCAAACAGTTTTTCCAACGCGATGACACAAGCTGTCAAGGATCAACTCGAGGAGATGGCGGGGCATTACGCAAACCGTATAAAAGCCGAACTGGAGACCTCGATAGGGGCGGTGGAAGCACTGGCCTCGGTATACAAAAGCGCGGCCGGGACCGAAGAGGCGAACCGCGATTACTATATCGATCTCATGAGGGAAGTGGTCAAGGAAAACCGAAGCCTGTTCGGCATCTGGGCGTGTTTCGAGCCAAACGCATTCGACGGGAAGGACGGCGAGTATAAAAGCAAGAATAAGAGCCACGACGCGACCGGTCGGTTTGTCCCCTATAGTTACCTGGATAACAACAGTGTTGCCACCGAGGCGCTTATCGGCTACGACAAGCCGGGCGAGGGCGACTATTATCTGCAAGCCCGTGATCGCCGGATGGATACCGTGACCGCGCCCTACTATTACCTAACTTCCGGCAAATCCTTTTATGTCGCCTCTGTGACAGTACCGATAATCAAGGATGGCGAGTTCCTTGGCGCTTCCGGCGGCGATATCGATATGCTGCCCATCTGCGATATGTTGAAGAAGATAAAGTTGTACAGCAGCGGCTATGTTTCCCTTTTCGACAGCAAAGGGCATTACGCATTCCATCCCGACGAAAGCTTGTGGACGAAAGATGCCAATGGCTCGGTATCCGCCACCGCCTATGCAGCTATACAGGCTGTTCTTCGCTCCGGAGATCCCCAGGTGGTGGAAGCCATGTCCATCTCGGCCAATGAGATGGTCATGTATGCCATGACCCCTATCGACATCGGTGATACCGGTGAGATCTGGGTCATGCGGTGCACCGTTCCGATCAAGGAAGCTTTGGCGCCCGTGTACCGGGGTATTACCATCATCGTCGTCACGGGAGCGGTGGTGTGGTTGCTATCCCTCATCCTGCTCTATTTCCAGGTTAACGCCATCACCCGCATCCTTTCCGCCATCGGCGAGCACATGTTCACCGCGTCCGCCTCGGTCAACGAAGCGTCCAGCAGCATTTCCGCCGCCAGCGACTCCCTGGCCGAGGGTGCGACCGAACAGGCCGCCGCGCTTGAGCAGACATCGTCCGCCCTGGAGGAAATGGCGTCCATGACCAGGCAGAACGCCGACAACGCCACCAAGACCGATTCGGTCACCCAGGATAACACCAAGGTGGTTGAATTGTGCGGCAAGGATATGGGCGAAATGTCGGCAGCAATGGAGGACATCAGCGACAAGTCGGAAAAGGTCAGCCTCATCATAAAGACTATCGAGGAAATAGCATTTCAAACCAACCTCCTTGCCCTGAACGCGGCGGTCGAGGCGGCGCGGGCGGGCGAGGCGGGAAAAGGCTTCGCCGTGGTGGCGGACGAGGTGCGAAACCTTTCGCAGCGCTCGGCCCAAGCGGCGAAAGACACGACCGAACTCATTAACGGCACGGTGGAAAGCGTTCAGAACGGGTCGGAGATAGTCAATCGCCTTATCGAAAGTTTCCGCCACATCGAATCCGGGACCGGCAATGTCGGCCGCTTGATCAACGAAATCGCCTCCGCTACCAACGAACAGGCGCTGGGGGTCGATCAGGTAAACACCGCCATCGCCCAGATGGACAAGGTGACCCAGCAAAACGCCGCCAACGCCGAGGAGACCGCTTCGGTAACCAAAGGGCTGGCCGAACAGGCGGACGATCTCAACGGCCTGGTGGAACAGCTTGCCGTTCTCATCAATGGCAACAAGAACGGCAACGGTCACAACGGGGGACGCCATGACGGATACGAGCATCGGGTGTCCATCGCCCCGAATCAGGAGCCGGCCGGCGGAAAGAATCGGCAAATGCCGCGACTGATGATTGGTCACAATGCACGATAGCCCGGATCTGGGAACGGGATTTTTTAGGTTCCCTTTGCCTCGCACAGTATAAAAAAAAACGCCCTGCGAACGGGCGTTTTTTTTGTTTGGATGCGATGTGTTTACGTCAATCTGGTTGGCGATATACCAAAGCGCGTATGGTTTTCGGTTATTCAACCCCACACCTTTCGCGCGCGCTTTGGGCTTGGGATTTACGTTTGTCCAAAACCAATTCGCTTTGGGTATATGATGTATTTTGTCGTTTGTATTTCGCATTGAGTATGATTTTGCTTAATGGAAATATGCGTTTTTCGCAAAAAAAAATGCCGATCGCATTATTTTTCTAATATTTTGCCACATTTCGGATTGATTGTGAATGCCGGAAATGAATGTTAGATGGTATTTATTGTTATATAAGGAGTTGCAGTGTGATTGCGCATTATTGCCGGTGTCGGATATGTTTTGCATAAATGTATTTATACAGTGTACATGATAAGCGGTGGGGTATGGTATCTATCGGTTGCGAGTCGTTTATGGAATTCTGCCGAACAAATTGACGCGCCGCCTCGTATTCCCTCATACAATAGAGTTGGATTTCACTTGTATCGATAGTGGCATTCTATCCGGTTGGGGCGCAGGGCTTTCCGACTTCAGAAAATTCTTCAAGCCGCAAGGGGGAGTATTCTCTTTTCTTCATCGTGTGTGGATGGGGAATGAGGCATGTATTTTCGTAATTCTTTACAACTATTGTAGCAAAGGGAGATTATGAAAAAAATGGGAATAAAGTGGCGAATCATTTTACCGGTGGCTATTTTACTCAGCGTCGGTATCGCCGCGATTGTTGTCATTGTCGCGAACAGCTTTTCCACTGCCATGACGCAAACGGTCAAGGAACAGCTTGAAGAAATGGCGGGACATTACGCAAACCGTATAAAAGCGGATCTCGGAACTTCGATGGGAGCGATGGAAGCATTGGCTGCGGTCTACAAAAACGCGGCCGGCACCGAACGGGCGGACCGCGACTACTATATCGATCTCATGAAAGAAATTGCCAGGGAAAACAAAAGCCTGTTCGGCGTCTGGGCGTGTTTCGAAGCGAACGCCTTCGACGGGAAGGATAGCGAGTATAAAAACAAGGATAGCGCCCACGATGCGACCGGCCGCTTTGTCCCCTACAGCTATATTATTGATGACAACAAGGTGGTTACCGAATCGCTTCTCGGTTACGACAAGCCGGGCGAAGGCGATTATTATCTGGTTGCCCGCGACCGCAGGCATGAAATGGTGACTTCGCCCTATTATTACAACACTGCCGGCAAATCCTTCTACGTCGCTTCCGTGGCTGTGCCGATCATCAAGAATGGCCAGTCGATCGGCGCTGCCGGCGGCGATATAAACATGACGCCCATTTGCGAAACGCTGAAAAAGATAAAACTGTACACGAGCGGCTATCTCTCCCTTTTTGACAGCAAGGGACACTACGCCTTCCACCCCGACGAGAGCCTGTGGACAAAAGATGGCAAAGCCTCGATGTCCGCTACCGCCTACGAGGCGCTGCAGAGCGTTATCCGCACCGGAACGCCGCAAGTGGTGCAAGCCATGTCTGTCTCATCCAAGACAATGGTCATGTACGCCATGAGCCCCATCGTCATCGGCGAAACCGGGGAAACCTGGGTCATGCGCTGCACTGTTCCGATCGGGGAAGCTTTGGCGCCCGTGTACCAGGGAATTACCATCATTGTCATTACCGGGGTGATTGTGTGGGCGCTGTCTCTTGTCGTCATCTACCTTCAGGTTAATGCCCTCGCACGCATTCTCGCCACCATCGGCGAGCGCATGTTCACCGCATCCGCCTCGGTCAACGAAGCGTCCGGCAGCATTTCCGCAGCCAGCGACTCACTGGCCGAAGGCGCGACCGAGCAGGCCGCCGCCCTCGAAGAGACTTCGTCCGCGCTGGAACAGATGGCATCCATGACCAGGCAGAACGCCGACAACGCCACCAAGACCGATTCGGTCACCCAGGAAACCGCCATGCTGGTCGAGTCGTGCGGCAGGGATATGGGCAAAATGGCGGAGGCGATGGAGGATATCAGCGACAAGTCGGAAAAGGTCAGCCGCATTATCAAGACGATCGAGGATATCGCCTTCCAGACCAACCTTCTCGCCCTGAACGCGGCGGTGGAGGCGGCGCGGGCCGGCGAGGCGGGGAAAGGCTTCGCCGTGGTGGCGGACGAAGTGCGGAACCTTTCCCAGCGTTCGGCCCAGGCGGCGAAAGACACGACCGAACTTATCAACGGAACCGTGGAAAGCGTGCGGAACGGATCGCAAATTGTCGGTCGCCTTATCGAAAGTTTCCGCGGCATCGAATCCAGTGCCGGCAATGTCAGCCGCCTGATCAACGAAATAGCCTCCGCCACCGGCGAACAGGCGCAGGGCGTCGATCAGGTCAACACCGCCGTTGCCCAGATGGACAAGGTGACGCAGCAAAACGCCGCCAACGCCGAAGAAACCGCCTCGGTGACCAAAGGGCTGGCCGCACAGGCCGACGATCTCAACGATCTGGTGGAACAGCTTGCCGCTCTCATCAATGGCAACAAAAACGACAACGGTCACCATGGCGGGCACCGAAGCGAATACGAGCACCGGGTGCGTGTCGCGCATAATCAGGAGCCGGCCGGCAGTGGAAAACAGCAAAAGCCGCGATTGATGATCGGGCACAAGTCAAAATAATATAGAGATGTACTACAGGAGCAAACGCATCGATCGCGGGCGGGGCGGTTCCTGCTCATGATCGATGCGTTTTTTGTTGGATAGTGGCTGGAGATTGGAATGATCGCGCGCAAGCCATTGTCGAAATGAATTTTGCCTTGAACTGTCCCAACAAAAAACCGCCCTGCGAATGGGCGGTTTTTCGTTCGCATACGATGTGTTTTCGTTCTTCTACTTGATTGCATACCGGGTCAGCACGCTGTTGTCCGCCTGTACCAGGGTGGCGACAACCGTGCCCATCGGTTTCGGCAGATCGGCGGACGCCATGACCGGGATAAGGCTGTTCTTTTCCAGCCATACTTTTTCGCCGCCCCGGGTGGCGACCAGATTGCCGGACAAATTGGTGCCGTCGGTGTGGGGTTCCACCACCAGGCAATCGAACGAGCCGATCGAAGGAATGGCAACCCGTTCCTCGGCGGTTACGGTCACGGTGGTGATGACCGGCTTTTTCCTGCCGCCAAGGAGAAGAACGCGGGAGTCGCCCACCTTGGACAAGTCCATGCCCCGGATGTAATAAATAATGGAAACCATGTCTTGCATATTGCCGGGAATCGGGGAAGGGCCGTTGCTGGTTTCCTGCCCGGTTTCGCCGACCATTGAATATCTGGACACCGGATCGGGCAAGCCGTTGGGGAGGCGGAAATCGTATTTGAATTCGAGCCGATCCTGATAGCTGCGGGAACGCTCGGAGACGCGGCGACGGATCAGGTAGCTGCGGCCGTTATTGGCGTCGACGTAACTGTTGATGTTGGTGGTGATGGGATAAACGGCGCTGAAGAAGTCATTCGATTCGACATTGAGCTCGAAAACGAATACCGGGCGGTTCTGGAGGGTGGCCAGGCGTTTGGTGGTGAGGCGGATGCTGCCGGCGGGAAGGCCTCGGCATTTGGCCTGATACTTCAGTTCTTCACCGGGACGGACAAAACGCTGGAGGCGGATATCGGGATTGTTGATGCTGCCGAGAAGGGAAAGGTAGTCGGCATCCTGGTTGAGAACTTCCGAAACCCGATCTTCCGCCTTCATTTCGTCGTAGGCGTTTTCGGGAAGGTTGGCGAGATCGGGAAATTCGAGCGCCCGCGCCGTTCCTTCACAGGTCAAAATGAGTAACAGCATCGCGAACAACATGGTTGCTACTGTCGTACGCTTGTTTATGGTGGGCATCTTTTCCATTTCCAAAAACAATTTTATCGACATTTTTCCGGCGCTACGAATGAAGTTGGCAGTATACCGGACAATAACAAAAATGCAATGTCAAAAAAATCGCTTTTTTCCATTGGTTCCGAACCGCCTTTCACCGTTCCCCAAAACGGCGCCATCGGATATTTTCTCCAATACGGCGTACACTGCATCGGTTGACCATTCCATATACAATTATAAATATATATCGGCCACATGCAAGAGAATTACCAGTCTTTCCACTTCTTTTTCCTTGCGCGCCTGGCCGCGGTAGCGGATAAATCATTATGTAAACAAGGGAATTGGCCGCTTGTTTCGAATGTACCGATTGTTGTTATTATTTGCGGATTTTCGCTCGCGCAATTTGGAATCTTCATCAAACATGAACCAGACCATCAAATCACCGTCCGATCACGTATTGCTGCAAGCATTGCGCGCCCGTCTGGAGATGGACTCCGGCATGGGTATAGAGTATGTCTCCTCTCCTGGTTTTGAAGAGGGGATTCGCGCCGCATCGGGTACGCGCAGCCGGTCCATTCGGGCAGCGGGGGAAGGCGAAGGCGATCGGCCGGTTGCCGTCAAGCCGGTGCGGGCGGAACCGGCCCGGCCTTCCACTCCTCGGCCTTCCATTCCGCGTCCATCTTTGGGCAGGCCGGTTGCGCCGCCGGCGCCTTCCGTGAAAGCGGCGGAAGAGGCGGTAAAAACGTTTGCCACCCTGGTGCCGTTCCACTCTTCTCCCCCGTCTCCGGAAAAGGAAGCCTTGCTGGAACCGTTCAAATTGGAATCCGTTTCGTGCCAAAAATGCGGGCTGTGTTCGGGCAGGCAGTCGGTGGTGTTCGGCGAAGGCTGTCTTGATTCGAAAGTGTTGTTCATCGGCGAAGGCCCGGGAAGGGACGAGGACGAGCAGGGCAGGCCGTTTGTCGGCAGGTCGGGAAAGTTGCTGACCGACATAATTGAAAAAGGCATGAAAATGCCGCGCAGCCACGTCTATATCACCAACGTGGTGAAATGCCGCCCGCCCGGCAATCGGGATCCGAAACCGGAGGAGGTGGCCGCATGCTCGGTTTATCTGGAAAAGCAGATTGAAGTCATCACCCCCAAGGTAATTGTCGCGGTCGGCGGCGTTGCTGGTTGCGCCCTCCTTGCTTTGCCGCCCAAATCGTCCGGGTTGCGCGGGCGCTGGCGCGAATACAACGGCATTCCCCTCCGGGTCATCTATCACCCGTCCTATTTGTTGCGGCAGCGGAACTCGGCCACCGACCGGACCCGGGCGGACAAGGAGACGTGGAACGATATCCTGGAAGTGATGAAATTGATGTGATTTCGTCTACAAGTCAATCCGCGCCATGGGCGAATACACCGGCCCGGTGC
>JAVBRW010000060.1:0-2978 GCA_031547475.1 Planctomycetota bacterium | reverse complement strand
TCAGGAGGAGGGGGGAATTTCAAAAAATCATTACAGTGTTTGATTGGTGATCGGTATAACTGCCGATTATAAAACCATGAAGGGTAAACCGGACAACCATGCTCGACCTTATCGACCAACTCCGCCGCGAGCGCATACTCGCCCGCGACCAATTCGTCTCGCTCATCGAGGCCAACACGCCGGAACTCCGGGAATACGCCGCCGGTCTCGCCCGTGCGACGTGCCGGGAACATTACGGCGACGCCGTGTTTGTCCGAGGCTTGATTGAATTCACCAACTATTGCAAAAACAACTGTTTCTACTGCGGCATACGGAGCGGCAACCGGGACGCAAGCCGCTACCGGCTGTCCAGGGAACAGATACTCGAATGCTGCCGGACCGGCTACGGACTCGGCTTCCGCACCTTTGTCCTGCAGGGGGGCGAGGACAATTTCTACGACGGCGACGCGATGGTCGATCTGATCTCGGCCATCCGGAGCGGCTACCCCGACTGCGCCATCACCCTGTCGGTGGGCGAAAAAAGCCATGAAACCTATGTCCGCTTTTTCGAGGCGGGCGCCAACCGCTACCTGCTCCGCCACGAGACGGCCGATCCGGAACATTACGCCAAACTGCATCCGGCATCGCTTTCCCTCGCCAACCGGAAAAAATGCTTGTTCGATCTGAAAAGCATCGGCTTCCAGACCGGCGCCGGCTTCATGATCGGCTCGCCCTTCCAGACGCCCGCCAACATCGCGGACGATCTGCTGTTCCTGCACGAACTCCAGCCGCACATGGTCGGCGTCGGGCCGTTCATCCCCCACCACGACACGCCGTTCGCCCACCATCCGGCCGGACGGGTCGATTCGACCCTGTTGGCCATCAGCCTGGTCAGGCTCATGCTGCCGCGCTCGCTCCTGCCCGCCACCACCGCGCTCGGAACCATGGACCCGACCGGCAGGGAAAAAGGCATCCTGGCCGGCGCCAACGTGGTCATGCCGAATTTGTCGCCCCTGGAAGTGCGGGACAAATACCTGCTTTACGACAACAAGCTTAACACCGGGATGGAAGCGGCGGAGCATCTCGAGGAACTGCGCCGCCGGCTGGCGGCCATCGACTGCCGCATCGTGGTGGATCGGGGCGATTATCGGTGACATGGCGTATGCCGTTGCCACTATAACCCGGTTCTGCTATGATTCATCCATACCATTGTCTAATCGAAAGGGATCGGCCCATGCCGGTTGAAGTTGAAATTGAAGGCGTTTTGTGCGATCTTGACGGCACGCTGGTGGATTCGGAGGAAGTCCATCTCGAAGCGTGGAATGTGCTTCTGGTCCGGAACGGGTACAAGCCCGAAGCCGACTGGAACCGCGAATGCATCGGCCTGCCGGACACCCACACCCGCGACATGGTGCTCCGGCTCTACCCCGACATGGCCGCCACCGGCGATGTGCTGGAGATGAAACAGGCAATCTACCGGGAAATGGTCGAGGCCAAAGGCCGAGATCTCGGCTTTCCCGGCGTGCGGGAAAAACTGGCGGAACTGGCCGGTTCCGGCCTCAAGCTGGCGGTCGGCACCAACAGCATTCGGGCGAATACCGAGGCGGCCTTGAAGGCGGCGGGCATGCTCGACTATTTCTCCGTCCTAGTCACCCTCGACGCGGTGAAAAAAGGCAAGCCGGATCCGGAAATCTACCGGACGGCGGCGGAACGCCTCGGGCTCGCGCCCGGACGCTGCGTCGTGCTGGAGGATTCGCCGGCCGGCATCGCTTCCGGCAAGGCGGCGGGCTGCCTGGTCATCGGCATAACCAACACCTGGCCGGCGGAAAAGCTGCCGGACGCCGATTTCCACCTTCCCGACACGGTGTCCGCCATAGCCTGGGCCATGGACGGAAAGGCGGCGCATGGCCGACAACGCTGATACGAAACCGGACGAATTCATCCCGTTTTTCGCCTCCCGGCTGCGGCCGGAGCTCGATCGGGTGATTGCCCGGCGGCGCGCCTGGATGTGGCGATCGATCGCGGCCGGGGCGGGCGCGTTCCTCCTGCTTTTCATCGTCATGTACCTCATGCTTTCCCCCTATTACAAAATGCTGGGGGAAAACGATGTCAGCTACTGGCCGCTTCTTTTCCTGCTGCCCGCCACCTTCGGCGTCATCCTGTTCAGCGTTTCATACATCCTGTCCCTGCGGAGCATAGTGAGAAAGTTCCGCGAAACATTGCTGGCGCGGACGGCGGAATACATCGATCCGGCCATGGTCTACCGAACGGACGCATCGATATCCGAAAGCCAGCTGCGGCAAAGCCTGTTGTTCGACAACCTGGGAAAGCCGTCGGCGGGAAGCGATGTGTTTTCCGCCCGGCGCGGCAACACCGAATGCGAGCTGGCGGAACTGCGGGTCGAGCGCAAAGACAGGAAACGCCTATGCGGCGTGTATTTCAGCGCCAAGTTCGATCGGCGTTTTCCGGCCGTGCTGGTTGTCCTCACCGCGACCGAACCGGCCGGCATCGGCGGCATGGCGGAGAAAATCGCCGCCCTGAACGTTCCCCACGCCGACGAACTGGTGCGGCTGGAGGTGCCGGGATACCCGCTGCAAATCCTGACCCGTTCGCGCGATCAGGAATCCGCTCCCCGCGTGCTGAGCGCCGTGTTCACCCCCGAATTGTTGAACCACTGCACCCGGCGGGGATTCGATCCCTACCTGTCCTGCCTGGGCGACCGCCTGACCGTGGTGTTTCTGCAAAATTGCGGCAGCGGCAACGACGAGGACAAGGCGCTGGCCGATTTGTTCGATATCAATGCCTGCCGCGATTTCTGCGACGATGCCGCCGCCTGCCTGGCTATTTCCGATCATGTGTCGCGGGAATTCGCGGTGTGGGAGGGGTGGGTCAATTGACCCGGGAATTCGGGGACATGTTGCGCAATTGGCGGTTAAAATGCGCGAACGGTGCCCCCATTAAACCGGAAAAAAAACGAATTAAGACAGAATTGTAAGGCG
>JAVBRW010000194.1:0-3106 GCA_031547475.1 Planctomycetota bacterium | reverse complement strand
CCCGAATACAGCAGTATGATGCGTTCCGCCATGACATTTCCTTTTCGTTCAAACATAATCGTGCCCGGCCCCGCCGGGTCATCTGGGAGCAAGACGAAGCTTAACAGAATGCGCGGTTCGGCGCAATATTCGAGGGGAAGGAGGGGATCCGGGATTTACATTCCCTCGACTCTCGTCGTGCCGTTCCTGCCGGTGTTTTCCACCGAGAGGGCGAGGAGCGAATCGAGCGGCCGGGCGGGGAAATCGGCCGAGGCGTTCATGTAGTCGAGAATGGCGTTGACCAGCGGCTTTTTCCTTTTCATTTCGAGGGCGCGGTCCAGGGCGCGGTTGAACCAGTACAGTTGCGGCTTGCCTCCCAGGCAGTCGCCGGCCGCGTAAAAGCCCTCGGTCACGCACAGGAGCGCCTGGCCCGGATTGAATTCGAACGTTTCGTCCTTGATGCCGGGGTTTTCCATCATGCCGAGAAAAACGCCGCCGACCGAGGAAAGGTTCCTGACCTCGGCGCCCGAGCCGCACAGCAGCAGATCGAGCTTGCCGGCCTTGGCGAGCCGCAGGTGGCGTCGTCCGCTGTCGATTTCGAAAAAGCAGATGCTGGCCTGGTGGGCGCGCCGCTTTTCCTTGACGAGCAAGCGGTTCACCATCCGGAGCGTTTCGGCGGGCGATTCGGCCAGCGCGTAGGAGCGGTGGGTTTCCCGCATGATGCTGCACACCTCCAGGACGGTCCGGAGCCCCTTGCCGTTGCAGCAGCCGATGAAGCCGAGAAGGCGGCCGTCGTCGGTGGCGACGAAATCGAAGAAATCGCCCGCCGCCTCCAGGGAACGCGTGTGCTCGATGCCGATACGGAGTCCTTTGACCTTCGGCGTGTCGCGGATCAGGAGGCGGCTGGTCAGGGATTGCGCGAAAAACAGATCGCGTTCGTCGCGTTCACGGCAGCAATTGGTGCGGATGTATTCGATATACGCCATGACCGACATCGACTGAACCAGCATGTCGAACGCTTCCCTGGCCGTTTTTCCGGGCGTCTGGGCGGCGGTGACGGCCAGGACGCCGAGTTCGCGATCGTGGCTGAACAGGCTGGACGTCATGAGGCGGGGCCGTTTCCCGAGTTGGCTTCTCAATTCGTCGTTCAGCGTATTCCTGTCCCGGCGGAGAATGAAGTCCGGGTATTTGGCGTCCTCGCCGTAGCGGGCTTCCAAATGCATGCGATCGGGGTAATCGTCCGCGATATACACGGCGGCGCTTTCGTATCCCAGATTCCGGAACAGCGGTTTCAGCGATTCGAACATGCCGGGCGTATAGGGTTGGCGGTGTTTGAACGTGCCCAGCGCCGTTTTGACGATGCCCAGGAGCTTTTTCTCTTCACTCATTTTGTTCCCACACTTTTCGACGATATTGTCCCCATTCTGCCGGGCCGCGCGCCGGCACAATCATCATATAGTTTATTACAAAAAATGGCAATTGCGGATTAATTTTGCGGATTGCGGAGACGGCAATGCGCATGAGGTGTTGCCAAAACGTGCAAAATCGATACAATGCGTTTTAAAGTCATGAATTGAAACCCCGGCCGCCGGCATCCGCGCACCGCCTCCGGCCGATTGCTCAAGGGGCCTGCCCATGCCGGACAAGAAATCTGCCATGCTCAACAACTTCCTGGATCTGTGCCGGGTGCCGTCTCCGTCCCTTCATGAACGGGAAACGGCCAAGGTGATTGCCAAGAAAATACGGGAACTCGGATTCGAGCCCTTGGAGGACGCCGCCGGCCAGAACCTCGGCGGCGATTGCGGCAACCTGGTGGTCAAGGTGCCGGCGAACGGCAAGGGCCCCCGCCTTCTCCTGTCCGCCCACATGGACACGGTGGAAAAGCCGGGCGATCCGCCCGCCAAGCCCCGGGTCGACGGCGAATGGATCACCCGCGAGGGCGGCGGCATTGTCGGGGCCGACAACAAGTCGGGCGTGGCCGTGCTGCTGGAAGTGCTGTCCCGCCTGGCCAAAGGCGACAAAAAGCACAACGACCTGCTGTTCGTCTTCACCGTGGCGGAGGAAATCGAGTGCGTGGGCGCCGCCGAACTCGATTCCGATCTGTACAAGGGGTTCGATGCCGGCGTCGCGCTCGATTATTCACGCCCGTCGGAAATCGTCATCGCCGCCCCCACCAAGGTTTCGTTCCGCATCACGTTCCACGGCATATCCGGCCACGCCGCCTTCCCGGAGCGGAAGATCAACGCCGCCTACGTCATGGCGCAGACCCTTGCCCGCCTTCCCATGGGCAGGCTGGACGAGTTCACCACCTCGAACCTGGGCATAATGCGGTCCGGCACCGCCATCAACGTCATTCCCGGCACCGCTTACGCCGAGTACGAAATCCGCAGCCACCGGAAGGACGTTCTCGATTTCCACGTCAAGCGCATCATCGGCATAATCGAAGCGGTGGTCAGGGAAAACCGCGCCTTCTCGATGGGCGGCGGGACGGCCATGGGCGACGACGAGCCGTCCCGGGACATGAAGATTCGTTTCGCGCAGGTGGACGTCGATGTCGAGGTGGGATACGAAGGCTACCGCATCGACGAGAACGCGTCCATCGTCAGGCAGCTTTCGGCGGCGGTGAAAAAGACCGGGCTGGATCCGGTGCTGGTCACCGCCCAGGGCGGCTCGGACTCCAACATTTTCAACCGTCGCGGCCTCGAGTCGGTCGTTCTCGGCTGCGGCATGTACGGCGCCCACGGCGCCGCCGAACGCGCCAATCTGCACGACATGGCCGATGCCGCCGAAGTGCTGATGCATCTTATCGTCGACAATTCCGCCAGGCCGTCGTTGCGGCGGAGCGGACGGAAGATCAATGCATAATGAAGACGGAAAAAGCCTCATTTTACCTTCCCATCGACAACAGACTCGCGATACACCATGTCGATCTGTTACTGATGGGAAGGTAAAATGAGGCTTTTTTCGTCTTATTGGTTCCGATGTCGTAAATGTTACTCCGGGTTTCAGGTGTAGCGATTGTCTGCGCCGAATTATCCCGGCACAAGATCCCGTTTTTTGCCCGGGTCGGCGTTTGGGGCGCCGGGATGACGTTTAAGGTGTGCGCGGCGCATTCGATGCGAAGACG
>JAVBRW010000007.1:0-2878 GCA_031547475.1 Planctomycetota bacterium | reverse complement strand
CCTTCCCCTCGAATATTGCGCCGAACCGCGCATTCTGTTAAGCTTCGTCTTGCTCCCAGATGACCCGGCGGGGCCGGGCACGATTATGTTTGAACGAAAAGGAAATGTCATGGCGGAACGCATCATACTGCTGTATTCGGGCGGGCTCGACACATCTGTCATCTGCCGCTGGCTGGCCGAAAAGGGTGACCACATCGTTTGCTTCGCGGCCGATGTCGGACAGCGCGAGGACTGGGCCGCCCTCCGCAAGAAAGCCATGCAGAGCGGGGCCAAAAAAGTCATCGTCGCCGACGTCCGCGAGCACTTCGTCAAGGACTTCGTCTTCCCCGCCCTCCGCATGGAGGCCGTCTACGAGGGCCGCTACCGGCTCGGCACCAGCCTCGCCCGCCCCTGCATCGCCGAGGCGATGGTCAAGGCGGCCAAGCAGGAGCGCTGCACCGTCTTCGCCCACGGCGCCACCGGCAAGGGAAACGATCAGGTCCGGTTCGAACTCACCGCCGCCGCCCTCGCTCCGGAGATGCGGGTCATCGCGCCGTGGCGCGACCGCTCGTTTTCGTCCGTCATCAAGGGCCGGGCCGAAGCCATCGAATACGCCAAAAAGTACGGCATCCCGGTCAAGGCGACGGCGAAAAAGCCGTGGAGTTCGGACGAAAACCTGCTCCACATCTCGTTCGAGGCCGGCATGCTGGAAGATCCGGCCGCCAAGCCGCTCCCGGACATGTTCGAACTGACCACCGATCCCAGGAAGGCGCCGAACCAGCCCGAAACCGTCGTCATCGATTTCGTCAAAGGCTACCCCGTCGCGCTGAACGGCAAAAAGATGGCGCCCGCCAAGCTCTTGCTGGAAGCCAACGCCATCGCCGGCCGCCACGGCGTCGGCCGCATCGACATGGTGGAAAGCCGCTACGTCGGCATGAAGAGCCGCGGCGTGTACGAAACGCCGGGCGGCACCATGCTGGCCGTCGCCCACCGCGATCTCGAAGGCATAACCATGGACCGCGAGGTCATGAACCTCCGCGACTCCCTCATCCCCCGCATGGCCGGGCTGATTTACAACGGCTACTGGTTCTCGGACGAGATGAAGGTCCTGTCGGCCATGGTCGAGGAAAGCCAGCGCCACGTCACCGGCCGCGTCACCGTCGAACTGTACAAGGGCACGGTCATGCCGGTCGGCCGCGCCAGCGCGGAATCCCTCTACGATCCGATGGTCGCCAGCATGGACGACGATCAGGGCGCTTTCGACCAGACCCTGTCCACCGGCTTTGTCCGCCTCCACGGCCTGCCGCTCCGCGCCCAGGCCCGCCGGCTGGCCAAACTTGCGGGGAAAAAGGCCAAGTGATTGAAAAACCCATTTCCAGGCTGGTGCAATCCCTGGAAACGAAATCCTTCACCGTCATCGGCAGCCCCGGCATCGACGGCCTCGGCATCGAGGCGGTGCAGACCTACGCCCATGCCGTCGCGGCGGCGGAGGGGGATTTCGTGGTCACCCTTGGAGGCGTCGCCCCGCTCGGCCGCGATTCGTTTTACCGCACCATGGCGGGTTTCCTCGACCGCTGGTCGGACAAACCGATGCACGTGGTGCCGGGCGCGGGCGACGGCCCCGCCTTCGAAACCCGCTTCGGCCACCGCAACCGGGCGGTGATTACCGAAACGTTCACCCTCATCATGCTGGACAATTCCGGCCGCGCCTTCACGGACGAATCCCTCCTTTTCCTCCGCGACACACTCGCCATCAGCGAAAGCCACAACGTGGCGGTCGCCTTCCATTATCCGCCGCCCAACCGCATAACCGGCAACTCGCTGTCCGAGGAGGAGTGGGCGCGGTTCGAAGCGGCGGCCGGGGTATGGCGGAAGCGGATTTCCCTGCTGATCGCGGGGCATTCGCGCACTTATTTCGAGGACGAGATCGAGGGGCTGACCCTGATCGCGACCGGCGGCGGCGGCGCCATCCTGCGGGACATGGACCGGACCGTCCGCCCCGCCCACCACGTGGTGGAATTCGTCCTCGACGCCAACGGCCTGCTGGCCTGGTCGCCCCGGGAGCTGTCCTTTCCGGCCGAAACCGAACGCGACGCCGGCATGGCGGAAAGTCTTCGCGAATCGTTCAACGCCGAATGCCAGATCCATGCCCGCCACCTGCTGGACGCGGAGGAGGCGGCCCGGCGCGGTTCGCCGAACCTCGCCCGCCTGTTCCGGGCCGAGGCGGAATCGCGCCTGCGGCAGGCGCGCAACCTGCGGCGCATCCTGGCTGGCATCGAAAGCCCGTCGGCCATGATCGAGAAGGCGCTGGCCGAATCGGGCAGCGATATGCGGGAGTGGCGCCAGGAATGGCTGACGGCGGCGGAGCGGCTGAACGATTACCAGGCCGTCCACGTGCTGCACGGTATGGCGGCGTCGGACATCGTCAACACCGGACTGTTCGAAAAAGCGTTGCGGGATCTGGCCCGTTCGGGCGATGCCGAACCGGCCAACTACCATGTCTGCTCGTTGTGCGGCGTGGTGTTCACCGGCTTTTCGGCGCCGGATTACTGCTCGGAATGCGGAACGCCGGTGGAGTTGATTCACGAAGTGAAATAAAATTCACGATTCACAATTCACAATTCACAATTCTTGATTTCGATATCGTAAATGTTACTCCGGGTTTTAGGTGTAGCGATTGTCTACGCCGAATTATCCCGGCACAAAATCCCGTTTTTCGCCCGGGTCGGCGTCAAGACGCCGGGATGACGTTTTGGGTTTGCGCGGCGACCGGGAGTAGGGGAGGAGCCAGCACACAAAGTAGAACGACCCCCCACCAAAAACGAGGACAACGAGGAATGACGCGACGAGGGCAGCAGAAAGAGGAGTTAGGGCATGAAAGATGGGAACTGAACAAGCG
>JAVBRW010000345.1:0-6043 GCA_031547475.1 Planctomycetota bacterium | reverse complement strand
CGAAATGTTCCAAATCATGCTTGACCAGAATATGTTCGGCCTCCAGGAACAGAAAAAGATTGTTCGATACGGAAATGGAACGCATGGCATCGTGAAGAAGAGCGAACGTCGTCAAGTATTTCGGATAGGGGACCGCTCCGTCTTCCGCCGCAGGTTTCATTGCCAATTTATTGTTTAGCGTGTTATGTATTGTTTCGAGCGCATCCTTCTCAATACTTTTCCAACCAGCCCTTGCCATAATACGCCTCCGCGTCAACCAGATTGTAGTTGCACTCAAGCAGGTGCTTTTTGCCGAGACTGGGGTTTTGGACTATCTGCATGGCAATGGTGGGCGCGAGCGGTATTTTCGCCAGCCAGCCATGACATCCTCTCCGATCGCCGTTCTTGAGGCATTCGGTGGCATTGTCATTGATGGCAACCGCCTCTTCCAAGCTCATCGATGAAATGAAGAAGCCTTTTCCCTTGCCAAGTGGAATTTTGAGTGGTGTAGACATAAGCGTCCTCCGAAGAAAACGTACGCGGCGCAATCACATTTTCCCATTATCCTTCCCGTCCGAGCGGAATTCAAGAAAATGCCCGCGCGGCAGGGTGATGACGAAACGGGCGCCCGGATCGGCCATGTGCTCGACCCGGATTTTTCCCCGGTGCTCCTCGATGGTGCGCTGGACCAGCGCGAGGCCGAGGCCGGTGCCCTTCGGCTTCGTCGTGTAGAAGAATTCGAACACCCGCTCCTCGTCGCCGGGCGGAATGCCGATGCCGTTGTCCTGGATGACCAGGCTGATGCCGTCGTCGTCCTCGGCGGTGGCGACGATGATGCGGCCCTCGAAATCCTCCTCCGTCTTCTCCCGGAGCGCCTCGATGGATTCGCGGGCGTTTTTCAAAAGGTTCAGGACGACGTGGGTGAACTGGTTCTTGTCCAGCACCACCGGGTACATGTCCTCCGCCAGGTTGGTCTCGAGAACGATGCCGGCCTCGTCCATCTCCGGCTTGGCGAATTCCATGAGTTCGCGGATGAACGAGTTGAAGTCGACCGGCGTCGGATCCGCCTTCGGGGGGCGGGCGAAGGCGAGGAACGCGTCCAGCATCCGCGACAGCGACTTGACCTCGCCGTACACCCGCCGGCTGCGGCGCTCGAAACGGGCGCGGATGTCCGGCGGCAAGCGCTCGGAATCCTCGACCAGCATCTGGGCGGTGAGCAGGATGGCGTGGAGCGGCGTGCGGATTTCGTGGATGAGGCCGGCGGCCAGCACGCCGACATAGGCCAGGCGCTCCTCCTGGGTTTTGTGCTCGTTGTCGTCGCGGGGGCGTTTCGACATGGCGGTCACCCGTTGTGCTTCAGGGCGCCAACGACCCCGGTCTGCCCTTTCGCCTGGGCGATGCGGGGCAGCCATTCCTTGACGACGGCGATGGCTTCGGCGGAGGTGTCGACCAGCCGGAACAGGAACATGTCTTCGGCGCTGATGTATTTGTGCCGTTCCAGCAGCTCCCGCTTGATCCATTCCAGCATGCCTTGCCAGAAGGAAACGCCGACCAGCACGATGGGCAGGGGGGGGATTTTCATGGTCTGCACCAGCGTCAGGTGCTCGAACAGTTCGTCCAGCGTGCCGAAGCCGCCGGGGAACACCACGATCGCCTTCGAGTATTTTGAAAACATGACTTTCCGGCAGAAAAAGTAGCGGAACGACAACAGCTTTCCGATGTACGGGTTCGGCTTCTGCTCGAACGGGAGATCGATGTTCAGCCCGACCGACATGCCCTGCGCCTCCTTGGCGCCGCGGTTGGCCGCCTCCATGATGCCGGGGCCGCCGCCGGTGATGACGGTGTAATGGTCCAGCGTCAGATCGCGGGCCAGCTCCACCGCCATTTTGTAATAGGGATCGGTCGGCGGGGTGCGGGCGGAACCGAAAACGCTTATGCCGTTTTCCAGCTGCGCCATGGCTTCGAAGCCGGCGACGAACTCCGACATGATGCGGAAAATGCGCCACGGGTCCATTTTGCGGAAATCGTCCGCCGCGTAGCCGGTGGTGTGATCCATTTGCGGTCATCCTTTCGCTGTCGGGACAGTGAGTGTCCCATACTGAAATCAATCACCGTCATTCCGCGCCGGGCGAAGAATGACGGTGAGCTGTTTGCATGCCGAATGTGCCTTTATTCGCAACTTAGAAGTCGAGGAGCGACGCGTCGCTCTTGCGCTTCTCCTCCTCCTGATCGAGATTGGTGCGGTAATCGCGCAGGTTGTCCTCGGACAAATCCTCGCCGGAGGCCGTCGCCTTGCGCTCGATGCCGGCGTCGATCGGGGCGCCCGGATCGGACGGCAGGGCGTATTCCTCCAGCCGTTCCTGGTTGCGATCGTCCCACCAGAAGCGCGGCCCGTCGACTTTGCCGCAGCCGGCCGTCATGAAGCCGGCGGTCGCCGCCAGCAGGAAAATCAGGATGCATTTGCGCATGGTTTCTTGTTCCTCGCGATAGGGCGGCCTGGCGCCGCGCCCACATGTTCAATGATTATGGATTTTATGCATAGCGCGTCAAGCGTTGTTCCCGTTGCCCGTCGGCCCGCCGCGGACGGCTATGGCCGCGCCCTGGAAAATGGCGACCAGTTCGCCCCGGTCGTTGAACATCTCCACCGTCTGGAAGGTCATGCGCTTGCCGTTCTTGACCGTTTTCGCAATCGCGGTCACATGGCCCGATCGCACCGCCCGCAGGTACGAAATGGAGCCGTTCGTCGCCATGGTCGGCGTGCCGAACATGTTGGACGCCGCCGCCGCCGTATAGTCGGCGAGGGTGAAGAGGGCGCCGCCGTGGACATTGCCGCGCCCATTGACGATTTTTTCCGTCACCGGCAGCCGCACCTCGACTTCGCCCGGTTTCGCCCGCAGCACTTCCAACCCGGTCAATTCCGCATATTTGTCATGGCCCATCAGGCGGGCCAATTCCTTTTTGTCCGGCATTACCCGTTCTCCAACTACCCCTTCCGCGCGGCGGACAGGGTTCTCCCAACTATTATCGACAAAATAACCCCCGCGACTGCAATGCATCCCGCGATTAAAAACGCTTTCGAATATTCTCCCGCCCCGGCCGCCCGGTAATGGGCCACCACCTGCGGCGCCATCAGGGCGACGAGGGAAAACGAGGTGAAGAGGACGGCCAGGTTGAGGGCGGCGTGCCTGAGCCCGAACGATTCGGCCGACAGGCTGGGGAACGTGCCGAAAATGCCGCCGTAGCACAGGCCGGCCATGGCGAGGCAGGGCAGGTAGAAGCCCGGCGTCGCCACATGCGTGTAGAGGACGAACATGGACAGGGCGGTCAGGACGAAGGCGAGCGTGATCATCCGCACCCGGCCGACGATGTCGGAAAGGAATCCCCACAACACCCGCCCGCCGGCGCTGGTGAAGGCGAACAGCATGACGGGAATGGCGGACTGCTCCGGCTTGAAACCGGCCAGTTCGATGGCGATGGGGGCGGCGAGGCCGTTAATGAGGATGCCGGCGAACACGCCGCAGAAATAGGTTATCCACAACAGCCAGAACAACGGCCGCCGGACCATTTGCGACCAGTTCAGGCCGGCGGGGCCGGAACCGCCGGCCGCTTGCGGGGGCGTCCAGCCGGGCGGGGCATAGCCGGGCTGGGGGTTTTTGACAATGACGGCGGCCGCGCCCATGACGATGAGGCAGAGGACGCCGAGAATCTTGAACATGTCCATGACGCCGTAGGCGGCGGTCAGGCGGCTGGCGAGGGGGGCGAGGACGATGGGGCCGACCCCGACCGCCGCCACCGCGATGCCGGACGCCAGGCCGCGCCGGTCGGGGAACCAGCGGACCATGGAGCCGATGACGGTGCCGTAGACGCAGCCGCTGCCGATGGAGGTCATCATGCCGAGGGTGAGGGCGATCCAGGTGACCGAGTTGCCGTACCCGGCCAGCAACAGCCCGCCGCCGAACAGGAGGGTGCCGAAGCCGATGGTGATCCAGGTTTTTCCGAGATCGGCCAGTTTGCCGGACAGGATCATGCCGACCGGCAGGAACGCCAGGGTCATGGCGAAAATCAGGCCCCATTCCCGCGACCATTCGGCTTTCGGCCGGCCGAGCGCCTCGCCCAATGGCAGCATGAAAATGCTCGAGGTGTAGGCGACGCCCTGGCAGATGTTGGCCAGCACGCCAAACAGGAGGATGAACCAGCGGTTGGCGGTCAAAGTCATTGTTTTCCCCGACAATGCGTAACGGTTTCATAAAGAAACCGCGCCATCCCGACGAGGCGCGGAATATACCAAAGCGCGTATGGTTTTCGGTTATTCAACCCCATAACCTTCGCGCGCGCTTTGGGCTTGGGATTTACGTTTGTCCAAAACCAATTCGCTTTGGGTATACGTTATTTTAGCGGGAGGATTCGGCCAAGGCAACAATTTTCACATTAATATCAATGCGATCAGGAGGAATGCGTTGAGGATAATCGCAAACAATACGGCCAGCGCGCCCTTGTCCTTGGCGTTTTTCACCAACGGGTTCTGGTCGGTGGTGATGAGGTTGCAGACGTCCTCGATGGCGGAGTTGAGGATTTCGGTCAGCGGGATGAGCATGTAGCCGGCGAGCATGGACAATTTTTTCCACCACGGCCAGCCGCCGAGAAGCATGACGGCGAGAAGAATGGCGAACGCGATGGTTTCGAGGCGGAACGATTCCTCCTTGGCGAAGGTGGTGGCCAGCGCGTCCCGGCAATAGCCGAAGGATTTTCTGAAGCGGGACGGGGCTTTTTTCAAAAGTTCCAGCATGGAATTTTCTCCGGTTCGACAGTGATATCGGGCCAGCATAAACAATTTCCCGATTTATGCAAACGCCGGCTTGACAGCCGGGGCGGACGAACATATACTTTGTCTCTTCATGGCCCAGGCCATGAACAATACATATTCGGCCGTCAGAATCCGGCCGGGCCCCTACAAGGGCTGGAGCGTGAACCGGGTCAGGCGGGGAACCGAGCAGCCCTAAGCGGATCCGGCTTTGTGCAGGTCAGCCTGGCCGGGTTCCGACGGCCCTTTTTTTGGGCTTCGCTTGCGCATGGCGATTGAACCGCCAATCGCCATGCGCAAGCGAAGTGTTTTGGCCTTTCGGAGGCGGCGCAATGCCTTGCGGGTTCACCATTGAACTCACACCCGAGGATGATGGCGGATGCTCCGTTTTTTGCCGCGAATTGAATATTGTCTCCCAGGGAGATAACGAAAAAGACGCGCTGGCAAATATCCACGAGGCGATCGAACTCCATCTGGAAACACTATCATGTACGAAGTAATGGCCAGACGCTACCGCCCCGCCGTGTTCGATGAAGTGGTCGGCCAGGAACACATCGCCGGAACGCTGAAAAACGCCATTGCCCGCGATCGCGTCGCCCATGCCTACATGTTCACCGGCGGACACGGCTGCGGCAAAACCACCATGGCCCGCATCCTGGCCAAAGCGCTGGTTTGCGAAAAAGGGCCGACCCCCGACCCCTGCTGCGCCTGCCCCATTTGCGTCGATGTCGCCGCCGGCCGCGATTCGGACGTACTGGAAATCGACGGCGCCTCCAACAACGGCATCGAGCAAATCCGCCAGCTCCGCGAACAGGCCGCCTACGTCCCCACCCGCGCCCGTTTCAAGATATACATTATAGACGAAGTGCACATGCTGTCGGACGGCGCCTTCAACGCGCTGTTGAAAACGCTGGAAGAGCCGCCCCGCCACGTCAAGTTCATCCTCGCCACCACCGATCCGCACAAAGTGCCCGACACCATCCTGTCCCGCTGCCAGCGCTTCGATTTCCGCCTGGTGCCGGCCGCCAAACTGTCGGCGTTTTTCCGCAGACTGGCCGGGCAGGAAAAGGCGGCCATCACCGACGACGCCCTCGACGCCGTCGCCGCCAACGCCGAAGGTTCGGTCAGGGACGGCCTGGTGCTTCTCGATCAGCTGCTGTCCTTCGCCGACGGGCGGGTCGAGCGCCGGGACGTCGAGTCGGTGCGGGGGGTGGCCTCGGCCGAGAACGTCGCCGGCATCTTCGCCCGCATCGCCCGGTCCGA